>JANOVN010000473.1:0-2899 GCA_031417455.1 Hyphomicrobiaceae bacterium
TATGGAGCAAACCATCGCAATACGATCCGGGCCAGCTGACGGGTTGCCGAATACCAAACTCAAACCCGCAACCACCCCTGTAGACCCAGCTCGTCAACCGTGACCCTCGCGTGGTGCGATGGAGCCAATCTCTCATGACGCCGAGGGAGCGGGGATAACTTTCGCGAAAATTGTCATCCTGTGCGTTCAGCCAAAGCTGTCCGGTCTAATTTCAACCCTCCACTGTTTCCCTCAGACGGCATCGCGCGCGACAGTGTGCGGAGCCAATCACAGATGCTTACCTCATGATGAGTGATAGAGATCCTGGATCTGCGCAGCGCAAGAGGGGGCACCGGTCTTATACCGTGGAGCAGAACGATTGACCCTTTGACCACCCTCACTCTCGTCATCCCGGCGCAGGCCGGGACCCAGCCAACTATCAGAAATCACTTATAAACTTATCTGGCCCCCGGCCTCCGCCGGGGTGACGTTTCTAAATTTGAATCGGTCGGACAATTGGCTTGATGGTATTATACCAACGCGCATAATACCAAACCGCGTAAGCACTGACTTATGCGCGCTGGTATCCGCGCGTGGGGTTGGTGGGCGGTGTCCTTCCGCGATTCAATCAAAACCGGAAGGACCCTAGCCCTCATCGCAGCACAGCCTATAATCAACATCTGCACGCACTGCGGGACCGTCCCAAAAAACACCGAGGAACACGACCACAATGACGCCTCCCAGTCCAGCTTGGAAAATCGCCCTCGCCCTGCTGGTCCTCATCGCCCCATCGCACGGCCACGCCTGCAACCTGCCCTCGGAACTCTCCCGTGTCGTCACCAAAGTCCCAAGCGCTGATAGCCTGCTCCTCGACGACGGCAGCGAAGTCGTCTTGATCGGCGCCATGCCGCCAGTCTCCCTCGACCAGAGCGATCCCAGTCAACCGGCCTGGTCGCCCGCCGAAGTCACCCGCAAACACCTCGAGGCCCTTGTCGGTGGCAAGGCCGTCGACCTTGCCTTCGCCGGCCGCCGCCTCGACCGCTACGGCCGCCAGCTTGCCCATGTTTTCCTGAACGAACCCATCGTCCTCAACCAAACCCAATCCCGCCACTGGGTCCAAGGCGACCTCCTTGCGAACGGCCTCGCCCGCGCTTACACGCTGCCCGGCAACGCCGCCTGCATCGACGACCTGCTCACCCAGGAAAACCACGCCCGGTCAAACCAAGCCGGACATTGGGGCAGCGGCCTCTTCCAGGATCGCAGCGCCCATGACCCGCGTGAACTCGCCCGCTTCCGCGACACCTTCCAATCAATCGAAGGCCGCATCGATCACACCGCCAAAGTGCGCGGCCATCAGGTTTTCGACTTCACCGCTACAGGTCGCTCCGGCTTCAGCGTCTGGATCGCGCCGCCAGCAGCTACCCGGCGCAAATCATCCGCCATTGCTGCCGAAAGTCTAGCGGGCAAGCACGTCCGCGTCCGGGGCTGGCTTGAACAACGCCGTGGTCCCCGCCTGACACTCGACGACATCCGCCATATCGAAATCCTGCCCGAACCGCCTCACCCGCCACAGCCCGAACCCGACAACGCCGCCACCTCAGACCCTCTGAGCCCGATCCCGGCGGCCCACCAATAAAAAAAGCCCGGATGACGCGCATCCGGGCTTTCCAATGTGATGACCGGCTGATTGCTAAATCAAGCAGCCTTGATGTCTGCTTCAGCCGCATCCGCGACTTCGGCTGCCAACCGGCGGCCTTTAGCGCTCTTCGACAGGATTTCCACGATACGCTGAACCGCACCGCGCTCATCAAGCCGTTCGACGGCGGCCAGTTCGCGCGCCATCCGCTCCAGCGCGTTTTCATAAAGCTGACGCTCGGAATAAGACTGCTCGGGCTGAGCTTCCGACCGGTAGAGGTCGCGAACGACTTCTGCAATCGAGATCAAATCGCCCGAATTGATCTTGGCCACGTATTCCTGTGCGCGGCGGCTCCACATCGTGCGCTTCACACGGGCGCGACCCTTGAGGGTTTCCATCGCCCGCTTGACGACGGCTTCCTCGGCGAGCTTACGCATGCCGATGCTGGCGAGTTTGCCGGTCGGCACGCGCAACGTCAGCTTTTCCTTTTCGAAGGTGATCACGAACAGCTCCAGCGTCATGCCGGCGATTTCCTGCTCTTCAATCCCCACGATGCGGCCCACACCATGCGCCGGGTACACGACGAATTCGTTGGTCTTGAAACCGTGACGGACTAAAACCGGCTTCTTCGCCGCAGCCATTGCACCCATGCCCCCGCGCGCAGCAGCAGCCTTTTCCGCAAGTGCCTTGGGGCTTGCTGGAGCGGTCGCGGCAACCGGAACCGGCGCTGTAATGCGCTGACCCGCAGGCTTTGCCATCGCAGCCGGAACAGCGCGCTGAACCGGAGCGGCGGCAGGCTTCGTCGCGGCAGGGCTCATGACGGGCCGACCAGCAGCCGCGCGGGCCGCAACAATAGCTGCAACCGGCGATGCGACATGCTTCTTCGCCTGCGGCTTGGCAGCTGCGATCTTGGCAGCAGCGATCTTGGCAGCAGCGGCTTGAATTTTCGTCGAGGCAGACTTCAGTGCCGACTTGACGGCTGGCTTAGCTGCCAGCTTAACGGTCGGCTTTGCCGTCAGCTTTTTCGCAACTTTTACCGGAGCAGCATGTTTTTTCAAAACTTCGGCCTTGACAGTCTTCTTCACTGAGGCTTCCTTGGCTTTAATGGGAGCAGTCTTCTTGGCAGTCGCGGTGACTTTCGCCCCGAGGGTCTTGGCTCCACTGGATTTCACGGCGGTCGATTTCTTGGCGGGTGCTGTCTTACCCGCCGTCTTGACCGTCTTCGCAACCACTTTGACTTTCTGCTTCTGAGCCATCGGCGTCGTCTCACTCTTTCAATAAACG
>JANOVN010000474.1:0-5547 GCA_031417455.1 Hyphomicrobiaceae bacterium
AATGGTGTGATAGCCCGCCGTGATTAGATCGAATTCGAATAGCACAAGCCTTGATATCCCAACTCCAACGAAGAGCGTGTTTCCTATGTTTCTTGGACTAAGGACGGCGTCCCTGCCTCTCGTGAAACTGTTTGATACGCCATACCTGTTCACGGTTCCGGCCTATCAACGGCCCTACTCCTGGACAGTGAAGGAGGCGGGACAATTGTTCGAAGACCTGGTGAGCGCTGCGGGCCTGGATGATGGTGAGGCGAGCGGGCCGGATTATTTCCTCGGCAACATCTTGCTGCTCGATCCTGAAGCGGAGGGCATAGCAGCGCCTTCGCCGTCCATCGGTCCTCGCGTCTATGAAGTGGTCGACGGCCAGCAGCGCCTTGTGACGATCTCGATCCTGGCCAGCGTGCTTCGCGATGCTGATGACGTCCAACCAACCCTGCACGATGATGAAGTTTCCGTCGCCGACCGCCTCCATGACATGGTGGCGGTAAGGCCGACTGCGCGTGATATCGCGACCCGCAAAGGGCGGGTGCAAATGCGCGACTCCGAACAGAGTTTTCTTGAACGCCATGTCTTGGCCCGCGGGACGCGTCCGATGTTGCCACCCGATCCGCAAACGGGGATGGCTGGAGCCGCTATCGGTGCGATCCACGAGTTCTTGACGTCCGAGGTGGCGGCACTTGCGCCTGCGGACCGCCGCACGCTTGGCATCTATCTCATGGAGTGGTGCCACGTCGTGGTGATCGTTTCGCGCGACATTGATCGGGCTCATCGCCTGTTTACGGTTCTGAACGAGCGCGGCAAGCCGCTGGAAAAGAACGATATCATCAAGGCTGAGGTGCTGCGCGGCATGTCATCGATGGCGGCATCCTTGGCGCTTGAGCGGTGGGATGAAGCGCACGAGGCGACGGGTGGCGATTTCGAGACGTTCCTTGGTCACTTGAAGCTGATTCACGGGCTGCAGCGTCCCCCGATTATCGCCGCCGTGCGCAGTCTCGTCCGTGATTTGGGCAGCGAGCGGTTCATCGAACAGGAGTTGGGTCCATACACCAAGGCGTTCAATCTGGTCCGGATGTTCCCCTTGTTGCCGGAAAGCCAAGCCCATCCTGAGTTGTCGGGTGCCCTCGTGTCGCTCAATCGATTGGCAAAAGGCGATTGGGTGCCGGCAGCGATTTTGGCAATGGCGCAGTTTCAGGAGTCTCCTGGTACTGCAGCCAGCCTGATGCTGGAGATCGAGCGCTTCGCTAGTCTCCTGCGGCTGCTTTGTTATGGCACGGGAAAAAGGCAGCGCCGTTTTGCTCCCGTCGTCGAAGCGATCCGAACGCAAGCCCCCCAAGACCGTTTGGCCCGCGCGTTCGACATCACGCGCGAAGAGCAGCGTACGATCGCGTTCCACCTGAAGGATACACACAAACGCGGCGCGGCAATGTGCAAGCTGCTTTTGATGCGGATCGAAGATGAGCTGGCTGGCGTGCCTTTGGCTGTCGAAGCCAAGTTTTTGACGGTCGAACACGTACTGCCGATCCGGCCAGCCGGGACGAGTAACTGGAAAACGGTATTCCCCAACGCGGAAGAGCGCGCCGACTGTCTCGGCAGCCTGGGCAATCTCGCGCTGGTGTCCGAGAAGCAAAACGAAAAGGCAAAGAACAAGGACTTCGCCGACAAGCTGGCGATCTATCGCGAGCCCCAGCCAGGGGTGCCCCCGTTGTTTTCGAATGCCGACATCCTCAGCGCCTCGTCTTGGGGACCCGATAATGTGCGGGACCGGGAAGCCAAACTACTCGGCGTGGTTGCCAAGATTTGGCGGCTCGATGTTGGGCCGCAGTCCAGCGGCGGCGTGGTCCGGATGTTTGCCTGAGAGTTCAGGTCAATCCCAGACGGTCCGTCCCACTATGCGGTTTGGTATAGCTCGCCCTTCAAGCCCCGCGCGATCAACGTGCGGGTTTCCTCAACGCCATACAACTCGATGAACGAACCAAAGCGGGGGCCTTGGGTTTGGCCGAGGAGGACCTCGTAGATCGCTTTGAACCAGTCGCGCAGGTTGTCGGCAAAGCCGTTGGCCTTGCCGACTTCGAAGACGATGTTTTGCAGTGCTTCGCTCGATGCATCAGGCGCTGCTGACGCCAAGTCGCGATGCAAGGCTTCGAGCGCGGTGCGCTCCTGGTTGGTCGGCGCGCGGAACGACTTGGCTGGCTTCACGAAGTCGTCGAAGTAGCAAATCGCATACCCGACCAGCTGGTCCAGCAACGGATACTTTTCAGCCGTCGCATCGGGTGCCGCGCGGCGAATGTAGCCCCACAGAACCGATTTATCGTGCGCGTTCGACGCGCTAACGAGATTGAGCAACAATGCGAACGTCACAGGCAGGCCAGCAACGGGCGGCGCGCCAGCGTGGATGTGCCAAACCGGGTTGTCGAGTTTGGCTTTGGGCTCCTGGCCGGAATATGCATCCGACAACTGGAGATACTCGTCGACCGCGCGAGGGATCACGTCGAAAAACAAGCGCTTTGCAGTCTTTGGCTTTTGGAACATGAACAGCGAGAGGCTTTCGGGCGTCGCATACTTTAACCACTGTTCGACCTCGATCCCATTGCCCTTGGACTTTGAGATCTTGGCACCGGTGTCGTCGTTGAAGAGTTCGTAGTTGAAGCCCTCAGGTGGCGCAGCGCCAAGCGCCTTGCAGATTTTCGAAGACAGCGTGACGCTGTCGATCAGGTCTTTGCCGGCCATCTCGTAATCGATGCCAAGCGCGGTCCAGCGCATGGCCCAATCCGCCTTCCATTGGCACTTGACCGCGCCGCCGGTTACCTTTGTCTCAACCTTTTCCTTAGTCTGTGGGTCGATGTAAACGATCGTACCGGCCGCGACATTGCGGTCAATCATCGGAACCTGGAGAACGCGCCCGGTTCGCGGGCACACCGGCAGGAAAGGCGAGTACGTTGCGCGGCGGTCGGGACCCAGTGTCGGAAGGATGATGCCCATCACCTTGTCGTAGGCGGCGAGCATAGCCAGCAGCGTTTCATCGAACTGGCCTGAGGCGTAACATGCCGTCGCCGACAAGAATTCGTACTCGAACCCGAAACGGTCGAGGAAGTCGCGCAACATCGCATTGTTGTGGGCTGAGAAACTTTCGAACTTGCCGAATGGATCGGGCACCCGCGACAGCGGCTTGTCGAGGTGCTTGGCCAGCTCGTCTTGATTGGGGACGTTGGTGGGGACCTTGCGCAGCCCGTCCATGTCGTCTGAAAAACAGACGAGCCGCGTTGGCACTTTACCTTCGGTCAGCGCTTCGAACGCATGGCGCACCATGCTCGTGCGCGCGACTTCGCCAAACGTGCCGATGTGGGGCAGACCCGACGGGCCGTATCCGGTTTCAAAGATGACTGGCTTGGCTGGATCACGCTTCAGCCGGGCAATCCGCGCCTGTAGGCGGCGGGCTTCTTCAAAGGGCCAGGCCTTGGCATCGGCAAGAGCTGGGATAAGTGTTGGATCGAGGCGGACGGTCATGTTGGATGTGCGATTTCGGTTGCGGGCGAAGACAGAGTTGTCGCCGGGACGGGCGTGCGGAACGAATTAAGGAAGCGCTGCACCCTATGGAGGCAAAGTCGCGCCGTCAACGAACGCGATGTATTGTTAAGTGGCTCTGGTATGTGGTATGCCAAATTAAGGCAAAACCGGTATAGAGGCGCAAAATTGTACCAACGGCCCGTGTCAAAACGATCGACTAGGACATAAGAAACGTACTTGCGCTGATCGCACATTGTGGCAACAGTAGCGCCGCACAACAACAATGGGGCCTCGTCACATGGCAGTCGACACGTCAAAGGGCAATCCGAACATGGATTATGCCGAGCATACCGCTACCTACCTCGGTTTCCTGAAGCTAACGAAGTACGGAATCGTTTTTTGCGTGCTGCTGTTGCTTGCGATGTTCATGTTCCTGGTTCCCGCGCCTCACTGAAGTTCCGAAACATTTAGAAGCCCGTTTCTAACAGCTTCCAGCCCGCGCAAGTGCTTGCAGCGGACTGGTCTACAAAAGAAGGCGTGTTGCGATGGTGACGATTGCGGTGACTGCTGAAGGTCACGATGAGCCGCGGGTGGCGATTTCTCCCGAGACGGTGAAAAAGCTCGCAGCTTTAGGCTGCACCGTGAAGGTTCAGTCAGGTGCGGGTTTGCGGTCGCGGTTTTCCGACGCGCAGCTTGCCGCCCAAGGCGCTACTATCGTTGCGAGCGCTGCCGAAGCACTCGGCGGATCAGACATTTTGCTGGCCGTTCGCCGCCCCAGCAACGAGGCGATAGCGCAGCTCAAACCTGGCGCCATCGTGGCCGCCATGGCCGATCCATACGGTGATCGCGCAGCACTTGACGCGCTGGCTGCCACGAAGGCTTCGATTTTCTCGATGGAACTTATTCCGCGCATTACGCGTGCCCAGTCGATGGACGTACTATCGTCGCAGGCCAACCTTGCTGGTTATAAGGCCGTCATTGATGCCGCCGCGATGTTTGAGCAAGCCCTGCCGATGATGAATACGGCGGCTGGAACGGTTCCTGCGGCCAAGGCGTTCATCATGGGCGTCGGCGTTGCTGGCTTGCAGGCGATTGCAACCGCGCGACGTCTCGGTGCCGTCGTCACCGCGACCGATGTCCGTCCCGCCACCAAAGAACAGGTGATGTCGCTTAACGCGAAGTTCGTCGCCGTCGAAGACGATGAATTCAAGCAGGCACAGACGGCTTCTGGTTATGCTAAGCCGATGTCAGCTGAATATCAGGCCAAGCAGGCAGAGTTGGTCTCCAACCACATCAAGATCCAGGATATCGTCATTACGACTGCGCTGATCCCAGGCCGCCCCGCGCCCAAGCTCATTACCCGGGCCATGATCGAGAGCATGAAGCCCGGCGCGGTGATTATCGACCTTGCAGCCGAGCGCGGCGGAAATACCGAACTCACCAAGGCCGGCGAAATCGTCGACCACAATGGCGTGCGCATTTCCGGCATGCTCAATCTATCCGGTAAGCTACCGGTCAACGCGTCGGCCCTTTACGCCAAGAACCTCTACAACTTCCTTGAGCCGATGTTCGACAAGAAGGAAAAGACGTTCAAGGTCAATTGGGAAGACGACGTCATCAAGGGCTCGCTGCTCGCCAAGGACGGCTTGATCGTGCATGCGAGCCTCTCACCTAAAGCTGCTTAAATCTCCCGTTTCCGCTTCCGCAAAGGAACCGTCGTATGTCCCTTATTCTCACCCTTGTCAGCGTCATGGCTGCCGCCGTCCTCGCAACGCCTGCCTTGGCCGCCGAAGGTGTCGGCAGCGCCGTCGATCCCGCGATTTATAGGCTAATGGTGTTCGCGATGGCGATCTTCGTTGGCTACTACGTGGTCTGGAGCGTTACGCCTGCCCTTCATACGCCGCTCATGTCCGTCACCAACGCCATCTCGTCGGTGATCGTGGTTGGCGCGCTGCTCGCCGGCGGGGTGGCGGCCATTTCGTCGGGCGCGATCATTGCCAAGATCTTCGGCTTCCTGGCGCTGATCATGGCGTCGGTCAATAT
>JANOVN010000475.1:0-2355 GCA_031417455.1 Hyphomicrobiaceae bacterium
GTTTGGTCGATCCGCACCAAGCTCCAGATCGACGGCCGCAAGCGTGACCTTGCCCTTTTCAACTTTGCGATCGACAGCAAGCTACGCGGCTGCGATGTCGTCGCGGTCCGCGTCGATGACGTCGCGCCGAGCGGTTACGCGATGGACCGGGCCACCATTCGGCAGAAGAAGACTGGCAGGCCGGTGCGGTTTGAATTGACGGACCAGGCACGAATGGCGATCGACGACTATTTGAGGCTGACCGGTCGGAAGCCCGGCCAATTTCTGTTCGCTGGTCGCGGCAAGGATGACAAGCGCGGATTGACCACCCGGCAATATGCGCGGCCGGTGCAGGAGTGGGTCGCCAGCATCGGCCTCGACCCTGCGAAGTTCGGCACGCACTCGTTGGGACGCACGAAAGCGGTGTGGATCTATCGCCGAACCGGGAACTTACGAGCCGTGCAGCTCTTGCTCGGCCATTCCAAGATCGAAAGCACAGTGCGCTACCTCGGCGTCGAAGTCGATGATGCCATTGAGATCGCCGAGAAAATCGACATTTGAGCCATCGACGCGAAGCCCCCGAAACCGGACTTGGCCGGCGGCGAGAAATCCGTCGCCGATCACCGTGACCCGAATGGCTGCTTATGGGATTTGACGCAGAACGGGCACCGTTTGCCGACGGCCGCCGTCATCAACCGGTGAAGTCGCAGGCTAACGCGTTGGCTCACCGTGCGAACGTAATCGGCGGAAATCGACCTTCCCAATGCGATTGGGAAAAATTACGGCGTCTGTCGCTTCAAAAGTCCGCGTTCCTTCAATCGCCATACCAGGACATCGAAACGGTCTTGGCCGAAGAACAGCTCCCCATCAAAAACCATTGTGGGAACGCCCCAGTGCCCCGCCGATCTTAACGCATCATCATTATCGCCAAGTTGCCGGTCATAATAACCAGGGTCGCGCGCTATTAATGCTTCCAACTCAGATAGATCGAGCCCTGCCCGGGACGCAGCATTAGCAAGATGGGGACCTTCGTCCCAACCCGTCACACGACCATCCCAGAGCAGCTCCGCGACCTGGGAACAAAAGGCAAGGCCTTGGCCCTGTTCGGTCGCGGCGAGGCCGAGCCGGCCCAGTCGAATTGCAAGCGGGTGTTGGGTGGCAATCGCAAGGGTAAGGAGATCCTGCACGATGGGATCGGGGATTGGGCGGCGAAATGGTAAGCCATGAAAAGCGGCTGCACGAGCGCTGTCCAGCATGAAGTAAGGCCGGGCAATCGGGTCCATGCGGGCAAAATAACCCGGATTGCGGATCGCCGCCGGGTGAACGATTCGCAGATCGACGGCGACGTCATAAACCCGGTTGAGTTCCACCATACGCGGCAGCACGATGTAGGAGTACGGACTGCGAAACGACCAGTAGAGTTCCACAGTCAACATCTTTGCAACCTCACGGATTTAACATCTGTTGCGCCGCCCCGAGACGGGCTTTGGCGGCGGTCAGGCTCGCCAATCTAAATTTCGCGCTGACGCCCAAAGCAGCAACATGCTTGAACATGACGCGCCGGGCCTCCTCGTCCATTTCGGCCTTGAACGCGAACGAGTCCTTGAGAGCCAAGGCGCGGCTCGCTGCTGGCCGAGCCGAAATCTCGTCGACCAGGCGCTTTACATTCGAAAGCGCCCCCCACGTGTCGTCACCCAGAATTAACGGGATCATGCGCGCCCATCCCCAGACATCCATGTCGACGATCGAATAGATGTCGCCGACCATATATCGGCGGGTGGCGAGATGGTCGTTGAGAACGGTGAAATGGCGACGTGCTTCGTACTGGTAGCGCGTGTTCGCGTAGGGCACTTTTTCCGGCGCGAAATGCTTGAAATGCACGGCCTGGCCAGAGAATGGTCCGACCCCGCTGGCGACAAACATCAGCCACGACAGAAGTTCGCCTCGGTCACTCGTGTCAGGCAAAAACCTGCCAGTCTTCTCGGCCAGATAGAGCAAAATGGCGTTGCTATCGAAGACGACGGTTCTGCCATCGATGATCGCAGGAACTTTTCCATTGGGATTGACCGTGAGGAAGTCGGGTCGGAATTGGTCGCCCTTGCGGGTGTCGACCGGGATAGCCTCATAGGGCAGTCCCGCTTCTTCCAGAAAGAGCGCAACTTTCGTCGGATGGGGCGAACCGTTGAAGTAGAACTTCAGCATTAATACACTCCTTGTGTGGGGCGCATATTTTTACCTGATTACGCACTATCCTCAGCAAGCTTCAGCAGGCGGTAGGGCATCGGTTGGGTGCGGACCGAGACCCATCCGAGACGCGGGATGATGGTGGTGAGGTCGAAGCGGCGGTTGAAGCGGTACTCGAACTCGGCGAGCGTG
>JANOVN010000476.1:0-3244 GCA_031417455.1 Hyphomicrobiaceae bacterium
TGCCCCTACCGGCCAGCTCTGCTGGCCAAGCGGCGAAGAGCCGCCGGCGCGAGCGCCGGACTCAAGTGTTGCGGCCTTCGTCAGGCCGCAACACTTGCAACAATAAAGGTGACACGTGAGCCCTCCCAGAAAACCTAGCGCGAAGAAGTTCGGTCCCAAAAAATTCGGCCCTAAGAACCCGAGCGCGCGTAACCCCGGCGTCAATACCGCCAGCGGACGGCCACCCGGTTATAAAACCGGCGAGAAAAAAGCCGGCCCATCTACGAGATCCCACGGGCCTAGCTCGCCAGGTGCCAAAACATCGAGAGCCAAATCGCCAGGCGCGAAATCAGCTGCGGCCAATGCCCCTGGCAGCGGCCAACACGCGCTGCACATCAAGGTAAAAACCGCCAAGAAGCGCACGGTCTCGTCCGCCCGCTGGCTCGAACGCCAGTTGAACGACCCCTACGTTGCCGCCGCAGTGCGCGAAGGCTATCGCTCACGTGCGGCCTATAAACTCAAGGAAATCGACGACAAGTATCACCTGCTGAAACCTGGCATGCGCATTATCGACTTGGGTGCTGCTCCCGGCGGCTGGAGTCAGATCGCCGCCGAAAAGGTCAAGTCGCTCGACGGCAAGGGTGCCCATCGCGGCCAAGTCGTCGCCATCGATTACCTCGAAATGGGCGATCTGTCCGGGGTGACTGCGCTGGTGCTCGACTTCACCGCACCTGACGCCGAACAAACCTTGAAATCGCTCCTGCGCGACGGCCGCGCCGACGGCGTGCTGACTGACATGGCGGCCCCCACCGTCGGGCATACCCGCACCGACCATTTGCGCATCATGGGCTTGGCCGAAGCCGCGGCCCACTTTGCCGCCGATGTCCTTGAAGATGGCGGGTGGTTTCTCGCCAAGGTATTCCAGGGCGGCACCGGCAACACGCTGCTCGACATGCTGAAGCAGAACTTCGCGACCGTCCGCCACGTCAAGCCGCCCGCGAGCCGCTCCGACAGCGCCGAACTCTATGTGCTCGCCACCGGCTTTCGCCGCCGGGATAAGAACGAGCTGCGCGACCCGCGCAATGAATAGTCCGAGGCGTTGGCGGCTCGCTCATTTAGAGCCGCTGCCGATTTTGACCGGCGCCGTTGCAAGCGCTTGAACAGTGAAATCGCATTGGCGAGGTCTTTGACCACGGCCTCGTCGCCGCCGCGCTTCTTTAGCCGCGAGCGCCACAGCGTGAGAACGCGCACCGCATTGGCGATGTGCTCGTCACTCATCTCTTCGAGGGGAATTTCACGCCCGTCTTTCGTGGTCCACACAAGGATCTCACGCTGAGCCGCCTGGGCAAAACGGGCAGGATCGGGGCTGCGGACAAGTGCCATGCAGCCCCATCAAACCTTAAACGGCAGCAGCCTTGGCCTTGGCGGCGGCAGCGCGTGCAATGCCCGACTGCTTCTTGAGCAGACGGCGAACGGCTGGCGTGTTGCCCTGAACGCGGCTCAACTTTGCGCGGGGAATAGCGCGGCGCGCCTTTTTCTTCTGGGTTTCAACGGCACGTGCATCGTGTTTGCTCATCGGAGCGCTCCGGTCGGAAAAGAATATGGGTATCCAGGCGCGAGCGCTCGGGACGAAGCGCGGTTGATAGGCGATATCGCGCACTCTGGCAAGCGCACGCCCCCGCAGATAGTGTATGGAACGCGAAACTGCGACCACGGAGCCGCTTGTCCCCCATGAAAATCGTCACTTGGAACATTAACGGCGTCAAAGCCCGGCTTGGCACCGCCATCGACTGGCTCCGCCATGAAAACCCAGACGTCGTCTGCTTCCAGGAGATCAAATCCGTTGACGAAGGCTTTCCCGGAGCCGAGTTCGAGGCGCTTGGCTACAACGTCGCAACCCACGGCCAAAAAGGCTTCAACGGCGTCGCAATCCTGTCTAAGACGCCCATGGAAGATATCGTGCGCGGCCTTCCCGGCGACGAGACCGACGTTCAATCCCGCTATATCGAAGCAACCGTCATGGGCGGGCAGACGGCGGTCCGCATCGGCTGCCTTTACCTGCCCAACGGCAATCCCCTCGGCACCGAAAAGTTCACCTACAAGCTCGCGTGGATGGCCCGCCTCGAAGCCCACGCCCAATGCCTGCTCGCCGGAGAAATGCCGGTCGTCCTGGCCGGCGACTATAACGTCATCGCCATGCCTGCCGACGCCAAGCGGCCAGATGCCTGGACCGGCGACGCCCTGTTCCAGCCGGAAAGCCGCGCCGCCTATCGCCGCCTGCTGAACCTTGGCTACACCGACGCCGTCCGCGCCTGCCATCCCGAACCCGGCATATATACCTTCTGGGACTATCAAGCCGGCGCGCTCCAGAAAAACGACGGCATCCGGATTGACCACCTCTTGCTCTCCCCCCAAGCCGCCGACCGCCTCACCGCCAGCGGTGTCGACAAAGGCCCCCGCTCAGCAGAAAAGCCGTCAGATCATACGCCGGTTTGGGTGGAGCTGGAGGTGGGGTGAGGGGGTGGGGAGCGTTGCTACACGCAAAGCCGTCAGTACTTCGCGCGGCGCTGTCGTCCCAATCCCGACATCACCGCTACAGCGCCTTAGCCCCGCCCCTCACCCTGCCCTCTCCCCGTTCGCACGGAAGTGCGCGAGCGGGGAGAGGGGATCAAAAACTTATCCCCGCCACTCGCGCCGGGCGTAATGATAAACCCGTCTTGTCGTCGTGAGGGGAGCCAATCCGGAGGCGAACCAACTGGTGGCGGCGGGATGCAGGTCTGGGGTGGCGTACGCAACGCACGATCCAGACGCTCGCCGCACCCGCCTGGGATTGCTCAGGTCCTCGCGTTAAAAGCTGCGGGTATGCGACAAATCCTGCGCGGAGCGTGTCTCACTCGCTTCTACCCACTTCGGACTACCCGTGCGGTGACGCACAGCTCCGCCCCCTCGCTCTTTGATAGGATCAATCGTGACAGATAGTTGTAGCGACATAACGGAGAGATTCAGGGCCCTGAACGCCCGGTTCAAAAGGTTGAACATTCTCCATCTGGATCGTTTGCACCGGACGCAAGACGCGCGACGCCGGATCAAACGCAAACCCAAGCCGAAGGTCACTCCAATACTAATAAAGACCCGACAAACAAAACACAAAAAAAGCACCAGGATTGCTCCAGGTGCCATTCGATAACTCCAGAAACGACAAAGGCCCCGTGAGGGGCCCTTGGGTTTGCTGCTATTAAGCAGCTTGCGAGGCAAAGACAGGCGG
>JANOVN010000477.1:0-11771 GCA_031417455.1 Hyphomicrobiaceae bacterium
GTTCCAACCAGCGTCGTCTGCGAAACCTGCACGGGCACCGGTGCCAAGACCGGCACCAAACCCAAGACCTGCGCCACCTGCGGCGGTATGGGCAAAGTCCGCGCGACGCAAGGCTTCTTCACCATTGAACGCACCTGCCCAACTTGCCAGGGCCGCGGCGAAATGATCGACGACCCCTGCGGTAGCTGCCAGGGCGCTGGCCGCGTCATGAAAGAACGCACGCTCTCGGTAGATATTCCCGCCGGCGTCGAAGACGGCACCCGCATCCGCTTGGCCGGCGAAGGCGAAGCTGGCATGCGCGGAGGCCCCTCCGGCGACCTCTATATTTTCCTTTCCTTGAAGCCGCACGAATTCTTCCAGCGCGACGGAGCCGATATCTTCTGCAAGGTGCCGATCTCCATGACGACGGCAGCGCTGGGTGGCCAGATCGAAGTCCCAACCGTCGATGGTTCGGCGACCCGAGTAAAGGTTCCCGAAGGTTCAGAATCCGGCAAACAGTTCCGCATCAAAGGCAAGGGGATGCCCGTGCTGCGCTCGAAAGTGTCGGGCGACATGTACATTCAGGTCGAGGTCGAAACCCCCAAGAATCTGACCCGCCGCCAGCGCGAACTGCTCGAAGAGTTCGAACGCGAAAGCCACAAGGAAACCAGCCCCGAAAGCGCCGGCTTCTTCGCCCGTGTGAAGGACTTCTTCGACGGCAAGGGCGTGTAATACCAATCCGCATAAGTACTGACTTATGCGGATTGGTATCCGCGCGTGGGGTTGGTGGGGCGGCCACGCGCAAACAAAGGAGAATACCGTCGCGCAGCCTGTCGAACGAAGAGTCACAAATTCTGCGGGCTGGTATAATCAGCCCTCCGCAGTTTAGCGGCCAAAAGCCTGCGCGGCACCTAAATATGGTTGCCGCCATTTTCACAATGAATAGTGACAAAACGAGTCAAATTGGCTCGCCAGTTTGAACTTCCTTGTAATGGGATCATTCTAAAATCCCTTCCATTCCTGTGCATTTGACGGGCGTGGAGGCGACGGTGGATCAAGCAAACGAACAACGAAAACACGGCCGTCGCGCCGTTGCCATGCGCGCGACCATTGAGGTCCTGGGCCGGTCCCACCACTCGTGCATCATCTATAACCTCTCCGAAGGCGGCGCTTTGTTCGAGTTGACCGACAAAGCTGAGTTGCCGCGCAACTTTGGTCTGCGCTTGCATAACTCGAACGCGACCATCGATTGCGAACTGACCCACCGGACGGGAAGTGCCTACGGCGTCTCTTTCAAGCCGCAGGACGGCATCGTTGGTGCAGCCGTCAAGCGTGCCATCCGCAACACGCGGGAAGCCTTGGAAGCTTAAGCGAAACACACGCCACCAAATCTATTCTGACCCTCCATTGCGGTTTCCCGCAGGTTGTTGCCGCGCTCATTCCCGTGCATCGTGTAAATCATTCATCACGCATCGCGCTTTTTGCAGCCGCGAAGCAATGGCTGAAATACTGTCTCGACACGAACCTCACAAAACCTACAAACTTCAAGCGCGCGCGTGCCGGGTTTTTCGGCATCGCTGACATGGAAGATCGATCATGGAAGAAAAGCTGAGAGATGCGGCGCTTGAATATCACCGCCTCCCCACGCCGGGCAAAATCTCCGTCACCCCGACCAAGGGTCTGACCAACCAGCTTGACCTCTCGCTCGCCTACTCTCCAGGCGTCGCCTATGCCTGCCTCGCCATCAAGGACGACCCCGCAGAAGCGGCAACCCTCACCTCGCGCAACAATCTGGTCGGCGTCATCACCAACGGCACCGCCGTTTTGGGTCTCGGCGATATCGGTCCCCTTGCCGCCAAGCCCGTGATGGAAGGCAAAGCCTGCCTGTTCAAGAAATTTTCCGGCATCGACGTCTTCGACATCGAAGTCGCCGAAAACGATCCCGACAAGCTGGTCGACATCATCTGCGCGCTTGAGCCCACGTTCGGCGGCATCAACCTGGAAGACATCAAAGCCCCCGAGTGCTTCATCGTCGAAAAGAAGTGCCGCGAGCGCATGAAGATCCCGGTCTTTCACGACGACCAGCACGGCACCGCCATCATCGTCGCCGCCGCCATTAAGAACGCTCTGCGCATCGTCGGTAAAGACATCGGCAAGGTCAAGCTCGCGGGGTCCGGCGCGGGCGCTGCAGCGCTTGCCTGCATCAACCTTCTCGTCAGCCTCGGCATGAAGCGCGAAAACATCTTCATCTCCGACATCAAGGGCGTCGTCTACGAAGGCCGCATCGAGCTGATGGACGAATACAAAGCCATCTACGCCCAGCCCACGAAAGCCCGCACGCTTGCCGAAATTCTCATCGGCGCCGACATTTTTCTAGGCCTCTCCGCTGGCGGCATCCTAAAGCCCGAAATGCTGAAAGCGATGGCCGACAAGCCCATCATCATGGCCCTCGCAAACCCCGAACCTGAAATCCGTCCCGAACTCGCCAAACAGATCCGCCCCGAAGCGATCATCTGCACCGGCCGCTCGGACTATCCCAATCAAGTCAACAACGTCCTCTGCTTCCCCTTCATCTTCCGCGGCGCGCTCGACGTGGGCGCGACCGGCATCACTGAGCTGATGAAATGTGCAGCCGTTGACGCCATCGCCGAACTCGCCCGTGCAGAATCTTCCGAAGTCGTCGCCAATGCCTACGGCTCCGAAGACCTGAAGTTCGGTCCCGACTACATCATTCCCAAGCCCTTCGACCCGCGCCTGATCGAGCTGATCGCCCCAGCCGTCGCCAAAGCCGCAATGGAATCCGGCGTTGCCACCCGGCCTATTGCCGACCTTGAAGCCTATCGTGAAAGCCTGGGCCGCTTTGTCTACCATTCCGGCCCGAGCATGAAGCCGATCCTCGACGCGGCCAAGCGCGAGAAAAAGCGTGTCATCTTTGCCGAAGGCGAAGATGAGCGTGTCCTGCGCGCCGCCCAGATCGTCGTCGACGAAGGCATCGCTTTCCCAGTCCTCATCGGTCGCCCTCACGTTATTCAAACCCGCATCCAAACCCTTGGACTTCGCCTCAAGCCCGAGGTCGACATCGAGATCGTCCACGGCGTCAGCCATCACCAGCACCAAGATGTTGAGCGCGAATACTATAGCCTCATGCGACGCAACGGCGTCACCCCCGCGATGGCGCGTGAAGAAATGCGCTCGCGTACGACGCTGATCGCGGCGATGTATCTTCGCAGGGGTTACGTCGATGCCATGCTGTGCGGTGTCACCGGCACTTACGACGAACACCTCCGCTACGTCCGCGACGCCATCGGCACCCGCCCTGGCAACACCACGCTGGCCGCCATGAACATGCTGATGCTGCCCGACCGGCGGATCTTCATTTGCGATACCTACGTCAATCGCCAGCCCAATGTTTCCCAGATCGTGGAAATGACATTGCTCGCCGCCGCCGAAGTCCGCAGCTTCGGCATGATACCAAGCGTCGCCCTGCTTTCCCATTCGAGCTTCGGCAGTTCCGACCACTGGGACGCCAAGACCATGCGCGACGCCCTCGCTCGCCTGATCGAGATCGCACCAGACCTCGAAGTTGAAGGCGAAATGCGTGGTGACGCGGCGCTGTCCATGGCCATCCTAGATAAGATGATGCCCAACTCGCGCCTCAAGCGCGAAGCAAACCTCCTCATAATGCCCGGCGTGGACGCGGCCAACATCGCTTACAATCTGCTGAAGGTGGCCGCCTCCAACGGCATCACCGTCGGCCCCATGCTACTCGGAACGGCCAAGCCCGCCCACATCCTGGAGCCCACCGCGAGCGTTCGCCGTATCGTGAACATGACGGCGCTTGCCGCCGTCGAAGCCGCTGTCCGCCCGCCATCATGACCAAAATGCAAGCAAAGCAGTCAGCCCTTGCTGACTGAAGCGCCTGATTACCCAGCACTGTCCGTAAACTTGCTCCCCCCACTCCATGGCCGGGCTTGACCCGGCCATGGAGTGTCACAAGCGGTGAACTTCGAGCCCGGAACTCCTGGATGGCTGCCTCCCCCGAGCGTAGCTCGGCCCTTGGCCGAGACGGGCGGCCATGGAGAATTAAACCGGACTAGCGGACGCAGCTGGGTAATCAGCAACCAATTGCAACAAGAAGAGCCTCAAGCCAGCGCCTTGATGTCCTCAAGCGCGAGATAGCCCGGCACGATGGTGATCGGGATTGGGAACGACCCGGCTTGTTTGCCAACCGCCAGCGAGGCGACGAGCGGCCCCGGACCCTTGACGTCGGTCGACGCGCCAAGCACCATGATCGCGATGTCGTCGTCCGCGTTGATGGCCTGCACGATCTGCTCGGCTTTCGCGCCTTCCCGGATTGCCTCCTCCGTCACGACGCTTTCAAAGCCCGCTTGGTTCAGCTTGCGGCGGAACAGCCGGAACAGCGCTTTGGCGGTCGCCGTCTCCTCCTCGATCTGCCGCTCGCGCACGCCCTTCCAATGGGTGAACTCGGCCGGCTCGATGACGTAGAGCATGACAATGATGCCCGAAGACCGCTGCACACGGCTGGCGGCATAATAAAGCGCGCTCTCGACCTCCGTGCTGTCGTCGACGATGAGCAGGAACTTGCGTAAGTGCCCCGCCTCGAATGATCGCCGTGGTTTCATGGCTGATGTCCGGTAAGAGCCTCAAGGCAAACGCCGCCGAATTTGCCACGCGCCGCCCCCATTCACAACAGCGATTGTGACTGATTTTCTTATCCCCCTTGTGGGGTGGGCCCGCCTCAGCTTCTGATCAGCCCCATGATATCCTTCACCTGCGCCATCACTGGCGCAGCAAGTACCCGAGCCCGCGCCGACCCATCCGCGAGAATGAGATCAATTTCCGCCGGATCGGCCATGAGCTTGGCGCTCTCGGCTGCAATCGGGCCCAACTTGTGGCTCGCAACTTCCGCCAGCGCCTTCTTGAACGCCGAAAACTGCTGCCCGCCAAAGTCCGTAAGAACCTGCTCCCGCGACGTGCCAGCGAGCGCTGCATAAATGCCGACAAGGTTCTCCGCTTCCGGCCGCCCCTTGAGCCCCTCCGTGTCCGACGGAATGCCGTCAGCATCCGTCTTGGCCTTCTGGATCTTCTTGGCAATCGTATCGGCGTCGTCGGTCAGGTTGATGCGCGACAAGTCAGACGGGTCGGACTTCGACATTTTCGAAGTCCCATCCCGCAGGCTCATCACCCGCGTCGCAGGCCCCGTAATGACCGGGTCCGGCTGCGGAAAAAACAACCCGTCCGCATACCCCGCCGCCACGATGTCAGCCTTGAAGTCGTTGTTGAACTTCGCCGCGATATCGCGCGCCAGTTCCAGATGCTGCTTCTGATCCTCCCCGACCGGCACATGCGTCGCCCGGTAGATCAAAATGTCCGCAGCCATCAGATTTGGATAGGCATACAGCCCCACCGACGCGCGCTGCTTGTCCTTACCGGCCTTGTCCTTGAACTGGGTCATCCGGTCGAGCCAGCCGAGTCTCGCCACGCAGTTGAAGATCCATGCGAGCTCAGCATGCTCGGCAACCTGGCTCTGATTGAACAGGATCGATCGTTTGGGATCGAGCCCCGATGCGATATAGGCAGCCGTCACCTGCCGGATCGACTGGCGCAGGTCCTTGGGGTCCTGCGCCACCGTGATCGCGTGCAGATCGACCACGCAATACAAGCACTCGTGCGTCTTCTGCAGCGCGATCCACTGCAACATCGCGCCGAGATAGTTGCCCAGATGCAGCGACCCCGTCGGCTGCATCCCCGAAAAAACCCGTGGCGTCAGTGGAAGTGCGGTCATGCAAAATCCCTACAAAACGAAGGCAGGTTATGCCGCGCGGTGCAGGTGGGTGCAAGTTCGAAGCTTACCCCCTGTCGGTGCGGAAATTTGCGGCGCTGCAAAGCGAAATTTGCATTAATGCAAAGTATTGATTGAAAACACGCTGATTTCTGCTAGATCTAGCATACAAGCAGATTCAGAAGTGGGTCGCTGTGATCATGGATCCGTTACGCCCGTAGGCGGGTATATATCTAAGCCTCCGTGCATTTATGCGCGGGGGCTTTATAGTATGCGGATGATTCGGATAGCGATATTAATCGACGGTGGGCATTTGCGTGTTCTGACAAAACAGGCAAAGTACACCTACGATCCAGATTACATTGAGAAGATTGGTCTCGCGTGCGCTTTGAGCGACGAGTCGACGATCCGAATTCTCTACTACGATTGCGCACCCTACGTAGGTCATGCAACTCTTCCCGTTTCGGGTTTGAAGCACGAATTCAAAGGTTCGGACGCTTGGCTCAAAGATCTAGCTCGTAAAAACCTATTTGCCGTGCGCCGCGGTGTGTTGAAGTTCAGAGGCTTCAAGCCGCGAAAAACTCCCGTCGCACCAAGCACGCTAGCTGATTCGGATTTTAAACCCGATTTTGAGCAAAAGGGCGTCGACATGCGGATCGGGTTGGACATAGCGAATTTCGCGAAAACCCGATCAGTTGATCGGATCGTCTTGATCACGAACGACACCGACTGTCTGCCTGCTATGAAGCACGCACGCATCGAAGGGCTGCAAGTGGTTTTGGTTACGCTGCCAAACAGCAAGGTTGCGCCTGAGTTACTTTGGCATTGCGATTTTGAGCGAAAGATCGCTTGGCCAACGCCCTAGGCTGTCAGCGCTACCCTACCCCTCCACATCCCCGTCCGGCTTCTTGGCCCCACGCTTGCGCCGTAGGCCCTTGAGTTGCGCCAACGTGAAAATCCCCGTCCCAAACACGAACACCGCGTAGCTCGCCAATCCTGCTGTCACCAAAACGCCAAGTGCCCCAATCCGCACGATCAGCACGTTCGACCTCGCCATCCACGGCTCAAGCGCGCCTGACAGGAAATACAGCACTGCCCCCATCAGTGCGCTCGACACGATGATCATCGGCAATGTGCGCATCAAGCGGCTATCGACGATGAACTCGCCCCGCTTGCGCAGCGTCCACCACAATTGCAGCGCGTTGATCCACCCAGCCGTCGTGGTCGCCACCGCGATGCCGAGATGCGGCATCCATCCTTGCGACTTGAAGTAAAAGAACAGCGCAATCGACAGCACCACGTTCACGATCATGTTGACCGTCGCGTAGTACATCGGCGTACTGGTGTCCTCGCGCGCGAAGTAGGCTGGCGATAACACCTTCGCCAGCACGAAAGCTGGCAGCCCGACCGCAAACGCCGACAGCGCCCAAGCCGTCGGTAAGGTATCGGCGGGCAGGAACGCCCCGCGCTCGAACAACACCGATATGATCGGCGTCGGCACGACAGCCAGCGCGACGGCGGCAGGCAGCGTCAGCAGCAGCGCAAATTCCGTCGACCGGTTCTGGCTCTCGGCCACCGCCTCATGATTGCCCGCCTTCAACTGCCGCGCCACATCCGGCAGCAGCACGACGCCGATGGCAATCCCGACGATGCCCAGCGGCAACTGATACAGTCGGTCCGCATAATATAGGAACGACACCGCGCCATCCGCCAGCGAGGCAATCGACGTACCGACCGCAATGTTGATCTGCGTAACCCCGCCCGCGATCAGCGCCGGTACGCCAAGCTGAACCAGCCGCTTCAGTTCCGGTGTATAAACCGGCCAGCGGGGGCGGAGCACCATGCCCGACCGCGAGGCATCGCGTGCAATCATCGCCAACTGCACCACGCCCGCAACCGTCACCGCAATCGCCAGCACCAACCCAGCTTCCGGCGTCTGACTCAGCCCCATCATATAGGCAACGCCGATGGCGATGGTCAGCACGACGTTGAGCAGGATCTGCGCCGCCGACGCCGCCGCGAAATTCCCAATCGCCGACAAGACGCCGGCATAAAGCGCCATCAGCGACATACATAACAGGTAGGGGAACGCGATCCGAGCAAACAATACCGACATGTCGAACTTGGCGGGCGTGTCGAGGTAGCCCGGCGCGAGCGCCATCATCAGCCACGGCATGCCGCCGATCGCCACCGCCGAAAACAACACCAGGACATACGTCAGCCCCGCCAGCGCGTCCTCTGCAAACCTCTTGGCGGCAGGCCGTCCTTCGCCCTCGAGTGTTTTGGCAAACAGCGGCACGAACGCCGAATTGAACGCGCCCTCCGCAAACAGCCGCCGGAACAGGTTCGGCAGCCGGAATGCGACGAAGAATGCGTCCGCAACGACCCCTGTGCCGAGCACGGCGGCAATGAGGATGTCACGGATAAAGCCGAGCATGCGGCTGACCATGGTCAGTCCGCCGACGGTCGCAAACGAGCGGTAAAGGTTCATGCACGCGAGGTAGCCGACGGCGGACGGCAGGGCAAGCGTCCGGACCAGTCATTCGCTAAATTGCAGTGCGGCGGTGCACTAAAAAAGTGCCGCACATCGAATTGCCTTCATCGGCGGCTGAAACAATTCGCGTCCTGTTTCGTAGTTGAATAGTGAAGGCCAGGTGCAGACGGCGCCTGAACTTAAGTTGAGATGTCAGGAGAAGTCACAAGGCGTAATGTACCAGCGAGATTGACGAATTACCGTTTGGTAACTACGTTGTCTCGATCAAATAGCTGAGATTTCACTTTAAGATCAAGTGTGTGCTCTTTTGTCCAACCCCAAAGCCCTAGCGCAGCCGCTTCTGATTGCCTAAGTGGACAGATATCGTGATTTATGCTGCACTGCAGCAAGAACTAGGTAACACAGCTCAATTAGCTTGTTGGCACGATGACTGCACCACACTGCACCACGATGGCGTCCGGAGACAAGTTTCGGGATGTGCCGGTCGCAAGTGCAGTCACGTTGAGAACTCTAGACGAGGGGCGGGGATCCACCCTGCCGGTTGCGAGCGTTACTTGATGCTTGATTGATATCAAGTCGCAAGATAGGTCTATAACGCTAGGTAACCTAACAATAAAACCGAAATGACCACGAGGTAGCGTATATGTCTGAGCACGAGCCGATCGACTCCCAGGAAAACCTGGTGGAGTTCGAACATCATCGTCTCAACGCCGAATCGACGCCGCGGTTGGCTCGATCAAACGTCACAAGCGTTAAGATGGGCGGCATCAAAGGTGCTGCCATGTCGATCGCGAAGAAGCTTGATGGCGCCGCCCGGTCGGCCCGCATCTCCACGCTTCCAGCGCGCCGCAAAACACCGTCCTTCAAGGATCACGCGCTGTTCCAGTCGATGCAGAAGTATCGCTTGATCGGCGACACGGTCGGCCTCGTCGACCCGTTCTTCAAGGAACACGAAGCCCGCCTCGGCGCCACCACGCAGATGGACGGCAAAACGCTTATCAACTTCGGCTCCTACGATTATCTCGGTCTGAATCAGGCCCCCGCGGTGTCTCAGGCGGCCAAAGATGCCATCGACCAATACGGCACGTCGGTGTCAGCAAGCCGCGTTGTGGCCGGCGAACGCCCGCTCCACCGTGCTCTGGAAACCAGCTTGGCCCAGTTCTACGAGACCGAAGATTGCGTCGTGTTCGTCTCTGGCCACGCTACCAATGTCTCGACCATCGGCACGCTCATGAGCGCTGGCGACCTCATCCTCCACGACGAGCTCGTCCACAATAGCGCGCTGGTCGGTGCCAAGCTATCCGGCGCGGTGACCAAGAGTTTTGCGCACAACAACATGGAGTCGCTTCAGCGTCTCCTCGTCGAAATGCGCGGCGAATATCGCAATGTTCTCATCGTCGTCGAAGGTTTCTATTCGATGGACGGCGACATGCCCGACCTCCCCCGCCTCGTCGAACTGAAGAAGCGCTTCGGCGCTTGGCTGATGGTCGACGAAGCCCATTCGCTCGGCGTCCTCGGCAAGACCGGTCGCGGCGTCGCTGAACACTACGGCGTCCCCTCAACCGATATCGACATCTGGATGGGCACGCTCAGCAAGACTCTCGGCAGCTGCGGCGGTTACATCTGCGGCACCAAGGAACTGGTCGCGATCCTGAAGTTCCAGGCTCCCGGCTTCGTCTACTCGGTCGGCATGCCAGCGCCTGCTGCAGCCGCAGCCCTGACCGCCCTTGAACTGCTCAAGGCCGAACCCGAGCGTGTTGCCAAGATCCAAGCCAACGGTGACCTGTTCCTTGCTGAAGCCAAGGCCGCCGGCCTCGATACCGGAACGAGCATCGGCTACGCCGTTGTGCCCGTCATCGTCGGCGACGCCATCAAGGCCATCAAGATGACCGAGCGCCTTCTGGCTCGCGGCGTCAACGCCCTGCCGATCATGTATCCAGCTGTTCCCATGAAGGCCGCGCGTCTGCGCTTCTTCATCACCTCGGAACATACCGCCGAACAGATCAAGACAGCCGTCAGAATCGTCAAAGAAGAACTCAAAGTCGTCTCAAGCCTCGGCGGCGTGTTCAAGCGCACCCCCAAAGCTCAGGCCTGATCACAAGCCCGTTCGGCTGACGACGACCCCCAATCGAACAACGGCCCGGATAACCTCCGGGCCGTTTTTGTCAGCAAAATACTATTTGGGACGCTGGCCATTTTTGTCGGCATTTTGGCGCATAATAAAGCGAGACATCAAAGGGACAGCGAGCATGTAGCTTCCCCGCCTACTTTTGTAAATTAATCCTTTTTCGGACAATGCTTGCAAAATTTGAGTCGTATGACTTGGACTGAACCCCTTCTTCAAGATCGTCTTCGATGATTCGACAATGTCGTTAACGGAGAATTCTTCCTCGCAATTTTGCAAACTTGCGATGACCTGCATGAATTCCTGTTGTCGGTCTGTCGTTCTCATCCATCGACCCGCAAAAAAATCTTCATCAAGTTTCTCAATTATTTCCTTTCGAGCAACCGACGGTTTATGTCCACCCTTAGCTTTGACAATCCACGCATCAAAAACTTCCTTGCAAATAAACTGAATAAAGTATGGATATCCGCCTGACATTTGAATTATGTCGGAAATCACCTGCTCATCAAACTTCAATTCACTGTCCGCTATCTCGATGGGCCTGAGAATGGCTTCACGCGCTGCCGGGTCGCCTAGTCTCTGAAGTCTCATGGTGTGGAACATTCGTTCCGTGTAGGTTCGTGCTTCGTTTAGTTTTGGCACTAGTGTCGGAAGACCGCACAGAACGAGCATAAAGCTGCACTTATAAGTACCGCGTTGAAAATAAGAAAAGACATCAAGAAGCAGAGAAAGTGGGAATTCGTTTGTGGCTTTGTGATCCGATAGGTTCTGGGCCTCATCGTAGGCAAAAACAATTCCATTGAGGTTGGTATTGCCAAGTGCAACCGCGACAAGCTCAAGAACAGATTTGAGTTTATCCTCGACTAGGCCGGGAGCTTTTTCGTACATGCTCCAGAGATCATCAAATGTAATCGCTCGATTTATTGTCTCTGGCTGTCCTACGAATCCCAACTTCGTTGACACATCGGTGTGCTGCAAAAGCGGTCCGACCAATGATGACAAGTCGGTGATGATGCGGCGCGCTATTCGTTCTCCAGAGAGAGAAGCAGCTTCAGACAAGTCATTTCCTGCCCACAACCAATTAGATTGCTGTGCAATAGGTTTGAGCTCGTTCAGAAGTACAGTCTTTCCAACGCCCCGCAAACCGGTGAGAACGAGGTTCTGAGCGATTGGTCGCTGCGCAAGCATCTTTGCAAAGTCTTTCTGCTCATGATCTCTGCCGGCTAAGTACAGTGGTCGTTGGCCGTTGCCGGGACGGAACGGGTTCGCGAACTTTCTGGCATCAATCATGGATTGTGCTCCTGTTGTAGCTGAATTTTAGCTCAGGAGCTAAATTTAGTATAGATGCTAAATATCTCTTGCGATCTAAT
>JANOVN010000478.1:0-11134 GCA_031417455.1 Hyphomicrobiaceae bacterium
GACGCATCTGGCCACGGGTGACCGTGTAGAACCCCTCCGGCGTTTGCTTGTCGCCTTCGCGCAGCTTAGGTCCAAGCGTTCCGGACCAATGACAAACGGGGTACGTTGCAAACAGCACGTACGAGGAATCGTCCTTGCGGATCCACACTTCGAATTCCGACTCGGACTTGAACACGCGCAGTAAGACAGGTGAGCCAAGCTTGACGCCCTTTTCCGCGAGACGGTCGTTGAGGCGTGACAGATCGGGCGTTCCCGCCAGCGGCAGGTTGCCTTCAGCCGCCGCGCGCTGACGCTCGACGCGATCACTCGCCACGTCCTTCAATTCGATGGTCACAGCGGCGGCAGGCGTTTGGGGGGCGGCTGCAAACAGCAGCAAGCAGCCAAGAAACACAAAGCCGTCGAGGGCCGCAGCCAAAACTGGCCAGCGCTGAGTGGTCCGGTTCGTGTTGGGCTGGCTAGTGGTGGAGCGCGAAATGATCGTTGCGGCCATACCTGCGCGCGCCAACCGTCTCGCAATTTGCGCTCTGGACGGGTTCATTCGCGGCATTGGTCCTCGCTCGATTCCCTGAACGCACCGATGGGTCATTCTCGCCCTATAGCAGCTTCAATGCCGCCGTCAGAGCGATTTTTTACGTGTTCCCATGTTGTTTGCATCGCGCTGTGTACAATTTGCAGCGGCGATCGTTGCAACCTCTGGTGTTTTCCCTTCTTTGAAGCGGTAGGCACCCTGACAAACACTGACGGACGGCGGCAGCCAGTTGGTTTCGAACAGATCATAACCCTGTTTGAGCTGACGCCAGAACGCGATGTGCGGGCTGCTCGAGTGCTTTGCGAGGTTCTCTTCACTGAGGCGATAGGGAAAAACCTGCACCTGAAACCGCTTCTGTTTCCCGCTCGCCAGAGCCGCAGTCGTGAGTTTCCAGATCTCATCGATCACCGAATCTGTCATGGCATAGCACCCCGCCGACGAGCACCCGCCGTGAACCATGAGTGCCGACCCTGTGCGACCGTGCGCCGCATCAAATGCATTGGGAAAGCCGACATTGAACGACCTGTGCCAGCGGCTGTTCGGGTTCAACTGATCCGCCGAAACCGTATAAAAACCTTCCGGCGCCTGTTTATCACCGGTGAACATCTTAGGGCCGAGCTTCCCCGACCAGCGGCAGATCGGATAGGTCGAAAACCGGTGATAGCGGCCGTCGCGAAGCATCCACAACTCAAGCTCGAATTCACGCTTGAAAATCCGAACCAGAATCGGCGCGCCAAGGGTAAGCCCGTGTGAGGCAAGCCGGCTATCAAGCACGTCGAGATCGGGCGTGCCGTTGAGCCTCAAGTGCAAAGCAGCGCGTGCTAAGTTTGCCGCCCGCGTCCGGTTGATGGCCCGCTGTTCAGGGTCGCCGAAAAATCCTGCCGGCGCAAACCAAGCGAGATAGGCCCCGCATGCAAATACGGCCAGCACGAAGCATGCGGTGGCGATCGGAACGAGGCGAAGGGTGCGGCGAGGCTGCATGTTCACTTAAACCCGCTCTGACACCAGCCTATTTCTGCGTGAATCCAAATCTACTTCTGCGTGAAGCCGAGCCCTGTCATGCTGCTGGCCGGGAAGCCACCATTGCCGCTGACGGAGGCGTATGGTGCCAACGTGCCAAACCCGTTGCTGGCGAAGGCGCGAGCCCTCGCGCCTGGGCTGACGATCCGCTCGTTTGCGGCCTGCTGTTCGCCGGGTTTGGGCACGAACGGTTCGACCACCGGCCGCTCCATCTGCGGGCAGGCGCGCTCGGGATCGATTTTGTTCTGGGGTAGCTTAACATTGACGACGTACTTGCGCTCGCAGACAGCAACCTCGGCTGGAAGACGGGTCGCCTCGAAGTGATCGTAGCCCTGCTTGAGCGTCGCCCAGAACGGCGTCCACGGGCTTGAGGCATGGCGCGCCATGTTACTGTCCGTCATCTGGAACGGGAACGCGTGAACCGGGATTGTCTTCTGACCCGATTTGATTGCGTCGCGGCCAAGGGCGTAGATCTCCTCGATCAGCGCGTCCGTCATGGCGTAACATCCAGCGGACCGGCACTGGCCGTGGATCATGACAAAATCGCCGGTGCGACTAAGCGCACGATCATACGCGTTGGGAAAGCCCAGATTGAACGCCAGATGAAAGCTCGAGTTCGGGTTAAGCTGCTCCGCCGAGACGTTATAGAACCCCTCGGGTGCCTGCTTGTCGCCCTGTTTGATCTTAGGGCCAAGTTCGCCCGACCAATTGCAGATCGGATACGACTTGAAATGATAAAACCGCCCGTCCGCGCGCTGTTTCCAGATTTCGAGCTCTGATTCTTCTTTGAAAATGCGGATGTGAATGGGCGCTTCGGCGGTCATCCCCTTCTTGCCCAGCAGCATCATCGCGTCATTCGACAGCGGCTGGTTGGCAGCCGATGGGATCACGGGAGCCGTGCCGCAGGCCGTCACAAGTAGCGCCACCGCCACCGACAGAAAAATACTGGCCCCCACGCACGCTGCACGCGCTGGCCGTGGCTTGGACGTCATACGCAATACCCTCAAGTCCCAGTTGTCACTAGGCATTACCATCCGTGAGGTCCCGTTAATTTCCGCTTAAGCTTAAGTCCCTCTCAAGCAGATAGAAAGTCCAATTCAGTCGCGTCGGTCTGCATCTTGACCACGAATGCGGCCACCCTTGGGCAAGATCAATGAACGCTGCTCGGTGTGGCCAAGTCAGGAATCCACTTTAGCGGTCAGCCCTTGCTGGCTGGAGCGGCGAAGAGCCGCCGACGCGCGCGCCGGACTCAGAGCTTGGTCCCGTTAGGCCAAGCTCTGAACGATTAAAGTGTCCGACCAATAGCTAAGAACCGGTCATGCCGGTGCTTTTTGACTTCTGCAGGCGTCTTGCCGTCAAATTCGTTGAGCGCATGCGCCACGGCGTCGCCAATCGACCGGATCGTGCTGGCATGATCGCGATGTGCGCCGCCCACGGGTTCCTTCACAATCTCGTCGATGACCCCGATCTGCACCAGATCCTGCGCCGTGATCTTCATCGCGGTGGCGGCTTCCTCGCGCTTGGTCGAGTCGCGCCAGATAATCGAGGCAGCGCCTTCCGGTGAAATGACCGAGTAAATCGCATGTTCCAGCATGATGATCCGGTTGCCGGTCGCGATGGCGATTGCCCCGCCCGATCCGCCTTCGCCCAAGATCACGGCGACAATTGGCACGCCAAGATTAAGGCAGCAGTCGGTGGACCGAGCAATGGCTTCAGCCTGTCCGCGTTCTTCGGCGGCAATGCCTGGATAAGCGCCGGCGGTGTCGACGAGCGTGATCACCGGCAAATTGAATTTGTCGGCCATTTCCATGAGGCGCACAGCCTTGCGATATCCGTCCGGCATGGCCATGCCGAAGTTATGCTTGATCCGGCTTTCGGTATCGGAGCCCTTTTCGTGGCCGATCACCATGACCGAACGGCCCCGGAAGCGCCCGATGCCGCCTACAATAGCCTCATCTTCGGCGTAATATCGGTCGCCGGAGAGTGGCGTGAAGTCCTCGACGAGTGTGCCGATCACGTCCAGCGCATGCGGGCGCTCGGGGTGGCGGGCGACCTCGGCCTTCTGCCACGGCGTCAGCTTCGCATAGGTGTCGATCAGCGCCGCCTTGGCTTTCTGTTCGAGCTTCTTGATTTCCTCGGTGATCGAAACCGCACCGCCTTGGCGGGCTAACCCTTTGAGTTCGCTTACTTTGCTTTCAAGCTCCGCAATCGGCTTTTCAAACGAGCAATAGGTGCGGATGGCCGGACGCGCAGCCGCTCCGCTGGCGGGAGCAGACGTGCGGGCTGACTGAGAGGGGGGATCGGGTTGGTCCAAGGTAGGCCTCATGTTCGACGCCCGGCGATCACGCTGGGCCAAATAAGTGCAACAGCAATATATTGGTGCAGCGCAATGCTCAAGTGCGCGGATTCCCAAGGGCTAACAGACCTGACTATACTTCGTTCCTCCGCCGCAAAGAGGGATGAGGCAAAGCCGCGTCCTCGGGCCGGTTGATCTCGTCGAACAGCCACTCCCGGAACGCACGGATTTTCGGGCTGGTTTCCTGCCCCTTGGCGCACAGCAGGTGATAGTGGCGCCCAAACATTGGCAATTCCGGCCCAAATGGCGCAACCAACCGCCCCGCCGACATATCGTACGACGCGATGACTTTGTGCGCCATCACGACGCCTGCCCCCGCAATGGCCGCATCGTGGGCGTGGTCAACGACGTTGAACCGCAACCCGCGCTCGGAATCGATGCCGGTAATGCCAGCGGCCTCCAGCCAGTGGGCCCAAGTCGCGCCCTGCGGTGACGGCAGCGGCAGATCGATGTGGATCAGTGTGAATCGTGCCAGATCTGCCGGCGTCTTGAGCCCGTTGGGTCCTTCGATCAAGCGCGCACTGCATAGAGGGAGTATACGCTCCTCCATTAGACGCTCGACGTGCAACCCGGGATGATCCCCCCTCGACACCCGGATCGCGACATCGACATCGGCGGTCGCAAAGTTGATGGGCAATGTGCCAGCCGAAATCCGCGCATCGATCTCGGGGTGGGCTTCCACGAACCGGTAAAGCCGTGGCGCAAGCCATTTTGCCGTAAATCCAGGCCCCGCGCTGACCACGAGGACCCGATCCGCCCCCCGCGCCGACAACCGCTCGACGGCCGTCCGCATGGAGTCGAAGGCAGATTCAATGCCTGGATAAAGCAGCCGCCCAGGTTCGGTGAGATCGATCCCTCGAGCGCGCCTATGAAATAACGCGACGCCAAGATGATCTTCGAGCGTTTTCATCTGGTGGCTTAGCGCGGCCGGCGTGACGTGCAGTTCCTCGGCAGCCTTTGCAAAACTCAGGTGGCGGGCGACCGCCTCGAATGCGCGCAGAGCATTGAGTGGAGGAAGATTGCGCGTCATGTCTCGCTCAAGATGGCAGCATCAAGACATGAGAAAACCTCATGCCTGCCCTGAAATAACATCGTTTGTAATCGAGCCAAGATCAAGCCATTTATCCACCAGACGCGGTGCTCATCCATGAGCTTAACTTAAGTTAACGAACTGGCGAATGGCGTCAGGTTTGTCCGCGAAAATATATGGAGACAAAAATGTCATCGGCTAGCGCACTGCCCATTCCTTCAGGCCACCCATCGAGCGTCGTGGCCACCCTCAAGTCGGTCTGGGTCGATTTCCGGCGCGGGTCCGCAGCGCGCCATCAGGCACAGGCCGCGATTGAGGAACTGAGCCGCCTGGATGACGCAGCTCTCGCCGACATGGGGATCTATCGCGGCCAGATCGAAGAAGTGGTCATCTGCGGCAAGCGCTAATCGCGTAGTGCCTATGTCATCGCGTGCGCTCAGCAGCGTCTTTCACGGTGCTGTGCGCACGGGACCCAGGGGCCGTAATCACAATACTATCGGGCCTTCGGCGCTCATGTCTGGGTCCGGGCTCCGCCCCCGGATCAAGTGTCCGTGGTTGGCCGGGATGACACTCGGGGGTATTATACCAGCGGGCATAAGATCTGACTTATGTCAGCTGGTATCCGCGCGTGGGGTTGGTGGGGCGGCCACGCGCAAACAACAGAGACTACCGTCGCGCAGCCGAAGAACTAAAGAGTCAGAACTTCTGCGTGACGGTATTACTCTTGCTCGGTCTCGCGCCCCATCTTCGCCAGTGGATGATGCTCGTGCACGAGCGCCTTCAAGCGCTCTTCCAACACATGGGTATAAATCTCGGTCGTTGAGATATCGGCGTGCCCAAGTAATTGCTGAACCGCGCGCAAATCCGCGCCCCGATCCAGCAGGTGGCTGGCAAACGCATGGCGCAACACGTGCGGACTGACCCGTTCGGGATCAAGCCCCCCCTCCTCGGCCAGCGCTTTCAAATCTTGAGCGAACCTCTGCCGGGTGAGGTGCCCTTCAACGCTTTTGGATGGAAACAGCCAGCGCGTGCGGATCATGGCGGAAACCCCATCGTCGGGATCGCTGCCAAGCGCCAGATAGCGGTCGAGCGCTGCTCGCGCTGGACTGTTGAGCGGAACCAATCGCTCGCGCCCGCCCTTGCCGCGGATCGTCAACACGCGCGTATCTCCATCGAGCACCTGCCGGGGCAGCGACACCAATTCCGTGACACGCAGGCCGGTCGCATAAAGCAACTCAAGCAGGCAATACAGCCGGACCGATCGCACCCGGTCCCGGCCGCGCGTTCCGCGAATTCGCGCGCGCGCTGCCTCGATCAGCCGGTCGACTTCGGCCACCGACAATGTGCGGGGTAACGCGCGCTGCTGCTTAGGCCCGGCAATCCCGTGTGTTGGATCTTCCGCGATCAGGTCCTCCGCAACCAGAAACTTATACAGCTGCCGCAACGTCGAGAGCTTGCGCGCCCGCGACCCCGCAGCCAGGCCGTACTCGGAAAGCTGATGCAGATAGCCCGTCACATCGTCGGGCAGCGCTTCGCTCAACGCCCGTGCCGACTTCGCCAAGTGCCGCTCGAAATCGGCAACGTCACGGGCATAGGCCGCCAGCGTATTTGCCGCCGCCCCGCGCTCGGACGCAATCATGTCGATAAACGAACGCGCGATATCGAAATTGTCCGCGCCGCGCTGGGTGCGATCAGTTGCTGACACTGCGCGGCCATAGGGTAAACAGCGCTTCAAAGCTCAACCGCCGCGCATCGGCATCAAGCCCCGCCCGGCGCAACGCACGGATACTGTCGCCAAGCGCGATGAGGTGCGCTCCGTCCGCCCCGTTCGGCCCTAACGCGCGCATGACAAGCAGCACTGTGCGCCCGAATTCCTTTTTCTTGGAGGCATCCTGCAAGCTGGTCAAAACGCCCGTTTCCGGCAGATACCCGCCCGCCGGTTGAGGCGCATGGTTGGCAGCATCCCACAACGATATTGGCACGTTGGTGTCATTGGCGTCGAGCACGGTCGCCAAACGATGCAGCAGGTCGCGCGATAGCCGTCCCTTGGTGGCCAGTTCTTCCACTGACGCCAAGCTGCGCCCGCGCTCGGTCTTGAGTGCAGGATCGGCAATATCGATGAGTGCCTGCCAATGCCGCAGCCCGCCATCGCCCGGCACCGAACCGCCCAGCGTCGACCATTGCCGCGCCCGTTCGAGATTTCCTGCCGCCAGAGCGATCTCGATGCCAGTCTCGGCAAACCAGCCGATTTCAGGCACCGGCTGCAACCCGTCGGCAGCCTTCGCCAGCATCGCCAACGTCTGCAGATAAAGCCCCGCCCGCTTGGCATCGTCCAGTAGCGCCCGCATGATGCGGACCTTCTTCAATGGCGTCCTCTCGGCCTCCGCCGCCTTATACAGCGCCGCCCGGTGTAGCGAAGGCTCTGCTTTGGCAGCGTTGGCCGCCAGCAGTGCCTCTGGGGCGGCCAGCGCGCCAAGGGCTTGATAAAGATCGGCCAGAGCGGACGGCGCGATCACATTGACGCGCGCCGCAGCCTCCGCGCTCAACAGTCGGAGCGCGGGTGGCGCATCCTTGCTCGCTGCAAGGTATGCCAGCAACGCTGGCTCGCCATGCTCGCTGATGTCCTTGGCCTCGACCCCGCCCGCAAACGAAAATGCGCGATATTGCAGCAGCGACACCGATTTCAGTCCGCGCGCGGGCGTTTTCTGTCCGCTTGCAATGGCATCGAGTGCCGCCAGCGACACCACATCGTCAGGCCCGTTGGCGAGCGATTTTTCCTGTCGCGCGAATTCTGCTGCCAATCCAGCGCCAGATGGGTTTCCACCCGATGCGGCGCAAATGCCGGTCATCAATAGGGCCTCGCCCTGGAGCTTCTTGGGCAAATCGGCCTTGCGAACGATGAAGCCTTTGACCAGCTCACAAGCCTTGGTCGTATTGCCAAGGCCAATCTCGATTTTCGCTGCCAGCGCTGCCAGCGCTGGATTGGCCGCCAGCGCCGGCGCATCCGATCCGGCGGCCTTTCCAGCTTCATCCAGCAGCCCCGAGCGGTAAAGCGCTTCCGCCCGCACGGCATTGAACCGGCCATCGCTCGAGCTTCCTCCAGGCGGCGTGACGCTTGCTGTGATCAACCGCCGCCACAGGTTATGAACGGCGGGAGAGCGCGGCGGTATATCGACTCGCGCAATCAGCCCTTCGAGCGCTGGAATATCGAGCCCGGTCCACAATTCATATGGCAACCCAGAGCCGTCGGCAGCGCCGACCGGAGCCAGATCGCCCTTTTCAACACCGGAAGTGTTGCCACCGGTCGACGGCAATGGTGCCGTGTTCTGGCTCTGCTGGGCGGGCGGTGCCGTGTATGCCGACGGCACCGGGCTCGCCGTCGAAGGCCGGTTTCCTGCCGGTGAGTTGCCGTCCTCGGCTGCGTTCCCAGCCCCATACGCCGATGGCTGCGTCGAGCCATAACCTTGCGGTGCAGCGGTGTCGGCGGTGCCATTCGAATTGCCATATGGAATGCCGGTCCCATACTCGGGCGTGGTCCCGTTATCTTGCTGTGGGCGAGGTTCTTCAGCGCTGGGAGTAGCCTTGCGTTTGCGCGGTTCGGCTGGGGCAGTTAAAAGCTGGCCGAACGGATCCCACGGATCGGCGGCGTTGACGGGGCTGGTCGCAACCAATCCGCCTGTGAAGTACAAGCCCACGGTGAGGGCTAAACAAAGCGCAGAAAGACGGGATTTTTGTCGCATCGAACCATGAGAGTTGGGTGCCGGAGATCGGGCACCGGTCAGGGGCGGCGGATTCACGGACGGCGTATTTTGACAGTGGGAACGGGTTTGGAGACTTCCTGCTGTTCGGGTTCGAATTGGGTCGCAAGAACATACAGCCCGCCCGACACCATCGCCGTCAGCCCACCCACCACGACAAGGAACCGCAATAGACTCGGCATTTTGTGTCAAACTCGCTTCCAAATGATATGTCACGGCACTTGTTGGCGTCATTATGGCTTACAGATCAAGTGCCAGATGACGCGGAGCGGCTTGCCTAAGCGCGGTCATATCGGAGCGTGAAGACACAACGCGTTGGGATAATTGGCGAATGCGGGGACGTAGGATTTTATCCCCAATTTGAATGCTGGCGCGAAATTTTGCAGGAATCCTGTACAAACCTTCGTTCCAAAGAGATGGCCGGAGAAAATGAAGAGTCTGGGGACGGGAACGGTGAGCGGTCTGCGCGAGGCGCTGGGGCTACGTTCGATCGTAATGGTCGGGTTGATGGGTTGCGGCAAGTCGTCGGTCGGCCGGCGCTTGGCCGCGCGCCTTGGCCTGCCATTTGTCGATGTCGATGAAGAAATTGAAATCTCGGCGCAGAAGTCTATCACCGAGATTTTTGCCGACCACGGCGAGGCGTTTTTCCGCGACGGCGAACGCCGCGTGATCTCGCGACTCCTAAGCAATGGCCCGCAGGTTCTCGCAACCGGCGGCGGCGCTTTCATGAATGCCGAAACCCGGCAAAACATCAAAAACCACGCCATCTCGGTTTGGCTGAAGGCCGAATTGCCCATCCTCATGAAGCGCGTCGCCAAGCGCGAATCACGGCCACTGCTGCGCCAGGGCGATCCCGAAGCGACCATGCGCAACCTGATGGCGCTTCGTTACCCCGTCTATGCGCAGGCAGATATTACGATCCAAAGCCGGGATGTGCCCCACGATCAGATCGTGACCGAAGCGGTAGAGGCGTTGAAGCGCTTTCCACTGATTAAGGCATCCCACCAGCCAGACCTCAGTCAATCCATAGTGGAGCGCGGCGTAACGATGGCCCTGACGAATGCAACAAGCCCGCCGAATGCAACAAGCCCGCAACCGCCCGCCACTCAACCGCTCTCTCCCCGCGTTGTGCCGGTCGCCTTGCCCGGCCGCGAATATGACGTCATCATCGGGCCGGGCCTGGTGGCTGAGGCTGGTGCCCGCATCGTCGCGCGCTTCGGCAAGGTCAAATGCGCCATCGTGACCGATCAGAACGTCGCCAAATTCCATCTTGAGGCCTTGGAGGCAAGCCTGCGCGAGCAGGGCGCGTTCGCCGGCACAATTGTGCTGCCGCCAGGCGAATCCACGAAGAGCTTTCGCGAACTCCAGCCACTGTGTGAAAGCCTCCTCTCGATGGAGCTTGAGCGCGGCGATATCGTAATCCCGTTTGGCGGCGGTGTGATCGGCGACCTCGCGGGCTTTGCCGCCAGCATCCTGCGCCGTGGCGTCCGCTTCGTCCAAATCCCAACCTCTCTGCTGGCCCAAGTCGACAGCTCGGTCGGCGGCAAGACCGGCATCAATACCGGTCACGGCAAGAACCTGATCGGCACCTTCCACCAGCCAAGCCTCGTCCTGGCCGACACCAACGTGCTCTCGACGCTTCCCATCCGCGAGCTGAAGGCCGGTTACGCCGAAGTCGCCAAATACGGCCTGTTGGGGGACGCACAGTTTTTCGAATGGCTCGAAGCCAACTGGCGTGACATTTTCGGCAACGACGCCAGCGCACTCGCCCGCACCATCGAAACCAGCGTGAAGGCCAAGGCCGAAATCGTCGTTCGCGACGAACATGAAAACGGCGACCGCGCCTTGCTCAATCTTGGCCACACCTTCGGTCACGCGCTCGAAGCCTGGACCGGTTATTCCAGCCGCCTCTTGCACGGCGAGGGCGTCGCCATCGGCATGTGCCTCGCGTTGCGCTTGTCGGAGCAACTCAAGCTTTGCCCGGCAGGAACTGCCGCACGCGCCGAAAACCACCTCAAAGCAGTGGGGCTGCCGACCGCCATCAACGACATCCCCGGCGGTAAAGCAGATGCAACCGAATTGCTCGCCCTGATGGGTCAGGACAAGAAGGTCAAAGCCGGCCGCCTCACCTTCATCATGGTCCGTGGCATCGGCAAAGCCTTCGTCACCCGCGACATCGAGCCCGAAACCGTCAATGCGTTCCTGGCCGCCGAAATTGCGAGTTGAACGCAAATTTTAGAACCGAATATGCTAGATAACCAATTATGTCCTTTGAAATCATCCTGATCGTCGCTGCCATCGTCGTCCTGCTCGCGCTGTCGGCGTTCTTCAACATCAGCGAAACTTCGCTCACCGCGTGTTCCCGCGCCCGCATGCACGCCCTCGAACAGGAGGGCGACCACAACGCCTTCCTTGTGAACCGCTTGATGGTTAGTCCCGAG
>JANOVN010000479.1:0-2644 GCA_031417455.1 Hyphomicrobiaceae bacterium
CCGGCTTTCTTGCTGGCTTTGGCGGAGAGGATGGGGCCTGCTGGCCAGAATTCGTCAGAGCGGTTGACGGAGGGGGCCCACAGGCTCGAGATCGAGCCGTCGAGGAACAAGGCGTTGGGGCACTTGAGAGCATCGCGGAACAGGCGTCCGAAATCGCCGAAAGAGACGGCTTCGTTGGAGATGGCGAAGACGACGGTCTGGGCGTCGACGACGCCGACGCCATTGCGGATTTTGAGCGAAGGGCCGTCGGCTGAAAAGCGCGGATGCAGCTTGCCGTCGATGACCAGCATTGGGCCCGATTGGGTGGCGAAGTCGGCCCTCGGCTTGGTCTTCAGGAACTTGCTGGTTTCCATGACGCCCGCTTCATCGGCGGTGAAATAAAAGATGCCGTTCGGCTTCATGTGGAAGTTACCGGGGCCGCCCGCAGTATTGGCTTTCTTGAATTGCTGGCCGCCTTCGACGTAGAGGCCGACCGGGGAAGAGTCGGCGTGATACATGCCGGCGTTGACGGCCATCTGGACGGGGCCGCCGCTGCGGCTCATTGCGCGGGCAAGGGTTCCCACGTTGCCATAGGGCGCGCCGCCTGCGTCTTTCCAGTGGAGGCGCAGGGTCGTGACGGCCAGGTCAAAGGTGCAGACGACGAAGGATTTGCCCTGGAATGCGGTTTGCCGGCAGGGGGCGGGTTCAGCGGCGTGCGCCATCCGCGCGCCAGTCAGGCAAAGTGCGCAAGACCCAAGGGCAAGAGCGCGCTTGAAACAATGGTGGGCTGATCGCAGCAAAGGAAACATAGGACTGGTCCAATCGCTCGGGTTCGTAGATTGGTATGGGCATCGGCTTAGCATGCCGGTTGGGTCAGGCAATCTGGATCAGGCAAACTGGGGACTTCATGTGACCATCACAACACGACAATCCGATGACCACGACGGGGTGTTCCGGCTCGTCATTCCGCCGATGCTGAGTTTTGTTTCGGGGTTTGTGGATACCACGGGATTTCTCGGGTTTTCTGGCTTGCTGACATCGCAGGTGACGGGATCGTTCGTGGCGGCGGGCGCGGCGTTCGTGCGGCCGGAACCGGGGCTGGTGGCCAAGCTGCTCGCGATACCGATGTTCATGGTGGGGGCGGTGTTCATGACGCTGTTGGTTGCCGGATTGAGACGGCGGAAAAGTGACCCGATGCCGGCGGCGCTGGTGATGGTGGCGGTGTTGATCGGCTTGTTTCTGGCCGCGGCGGTCGCTGGCGGCGAGTTTATCACTGCGGAAACACCGATGGGGCTGACGGCTGCAATTTTGGCTTTTGTGGCTATGGGGTCGCAGAGTGCGCTGGTGCGGGGGCTGTTCAAGGGATCGGTGCCAGCCAACTTTATGACGGGGAACGTCACGCAGGTGGCGGTTGAGACCACGGATCTGGTGCTGGCGCGGTTGGGATTGTTGCACGTTGGGGATCAGGAAGCTGATGCTGCACGGGTGAAGGCTGCCGGTGCCCAGCTCAAGATCTTGATACCAACGATCGTGAGCTTTTTGATCGGGGCGATGATCAGCGCCCATGCGTTCATTGCGGTCGGGTTCTGGTCGTTGCTGCTGGCAACGGGGCTCGTGATCGCGGCGGCGCTCTGGTCAAGTCATAAGGGTTAGTGCTATGGTTCGGCACATGTGAACTATATCGAGGTTGCGACATGATCGATTTGTATTATTGGACGACGCCGAACGGCCACAAGATCACGATTTTTCTTGAAGAAACCGGGCTGCCCTACACGATCAAGCCGGTAAACATCAGCACGGGCGAACAGTTCAATCCGGAGTTTTTGGCGATCTCGCCGAATAACCGGATTCCGGCCATTGTCGATCATGCGCCTGACGGTGGCGGGGCGGCGATTTCTGTTTTCGAGAGCGGGGCGATCTTGGTTTATCTGGCCGAGAAGTCCGGACAATTCATGTCGAGCGATACGCGCGGGCGAATGGAAGTTTTGCAGTGGCTCTTCTGGCAGATGGGCGGGCTTGGGCCAATGGCGGGACAAAACCATCATTTCTCGCAATATGCGCCGGAGAAGATTCCCTATGCCATCGAGCGGTATGTGAAAGAGACAAACCGGCTTTATGGCGTGCTGAATAAGCAGCTTGCGGATCGCGCGTTTATGGCAGGGGAAGCATATTCGATTGCGGATATGGCGGCGTATCCGTGGATTGTGCCGTGGACACGGCAGGGGCAGAACTTGGACGATTTCCCGCATGTGCGGCGCTGGTTTGAGGCAATCCGCGCGCGGCCTGCGACGGTCAGGGCATATGCGCGCGCAGATGAGGTCAATCCGAGCAAAGAGACGGTGACGCCGGAAAGCGCGAAGGTGCTGTTTGGCCAGACGGCTGGGGTTGTGAAGTAGGGGTGCGCGGGGGCGCTATGCACCAAAACAGGAATTAAGGGTTGAGACGCGATGGGCCAGGTGCGGCCCTTCTTTCATGCCGATGATGTACGTTAATCGCTATTTGGATCGAAGGGCAAAGCATGAAAAATCCAATTGAGGAAGGAAGAGAGTTCGCCGCGTTCCTTCGAACGTTGACGCCGGAGCAAATTGCCGAGGGCAACCTTCGCTCTACCGCGCAAGCGACTGTTGAGCACGCCGCATTTAGTTCAGCGTTCAAACGCGGCGAA
>JANOVN010000480.1:0-1783 GCA_031417455.1 Hyphomicrobiaceae bacterium
CGCACCGCTAGCGGCCTGCTCACCATCGCCGGTGCCAACCTCCCCTCTGGCCTCGCCGACCTCGCGGTCTGGCCTGTCAAAGGTTCATCCCACCTTCCAGCCATCGCCACCGCCAAATCGGCCCTGCGCGACGACGAACTCAAAGAAATGAACCGCCTGCTTTATGTCGCCCTCACCCGCCCCCGCGACCGCCTCTACATCGCAGGCTTCCAATCCCGCGACAAGCTGGCATCCGGCTGCTGGTACGACATCGTCACCCGCGCCGTCGGCGGCACCTTGATTGGCGTCGAACAGGGCGGCCGCACCGTCAAGCGCTTGGAAGTCGATCAAACCGCCCCGCCCGAACCGCGCAAGGAACACTTAGCTCACGACAGCAACGCCGCCGCCCGTCCAGCCTGGATCGACGCCCCAGCCCCGCGCGAAGCCCAACCGGCAATTCCCCTCGCCCCATCGCGCCTCGCCCCCTACGACTTTGACGACGCCGGCGAACCCGTCGCCCATCCCGTCATCGAAACGCAGACCACGACAGAACGCGCCAAACGCGAACCCGCAGTCGCCTCGCCCCAGCGCAACAAAGACAACCGCTTCTTGCGCGGAACCCTGACCCACGCCCTGCTCGAACACATGCCCTCGCTCCCCGCTAGCCGCTGGCAAAAGGCAGCGAGCGCCTTCCTTGATCTTCGCGCGCCCGAACTTTCGAAGTCGGCCCGCGCCAGCATCGCCGCCGAAACCCTGCTGATATTGAACCACGCCACCTTCGCCCCGCTCTTCGGCCCATCCAGCCAAGCCGAAGTCCCAATCGTCGCCGAACTGGCCAACCCGTCCGGCAAGGGCCCGCCGCTCAAACTCAACGGCCAGATCGACCGTCTCGTCGAAACCGCCGATGCGGTCTTGATCGTCGACTACAAAACCAACCGCCCGCCCCCAACGCAATTGAGCGAAGTCGCCGAAACCTATCTCGTTCAGCTTGCGGCATATAAGCTGGCGCTGGCCGCCATCTTCCCCGGCAAAACCGTCCGTGCCGCCTTGCTTTGGACCCAAACCCCGAGCCTGATGGAAATCCCGCCTCAAACACTCGACCTCTATTGTTCACGACTCTGGGAGTTTGGAACTCAAAGGGTTGACGTCGTCGGTTTGCCTACCTAATTACCAGCCAACGAGCGCGGCAACGCGTGACACTTGCCCAATGGGCGCGCGATCAGACCCGCGCTCGCAACAGGAGAACACCATGTCGAACGCGGCTGCAGTTACCGATAAGACCTTCGACGCCGAAGTCCTGAACTCGGTCGAACCCGTCCTCGTCGATTTCCACGCCGAATGGTGCGGCCCCTGCAAAGCCATGGCCCCCGCTCTCGACCTCGTCGCTTCCGAAATGAAGGGCAAAGTGAAGGTCGTCAAAGTCGACGTCGACGCAAACCCCGGCATCACCGGCAAATACGCCATCCGCGCCATGCCGACCCTGCTCGTCTTCAAAGCCGGCAAAGTCGTCGCCACCCATACCGGCGCCATGGTCCAAAAGCGCGTCCTCGAAGACTGGGTCAAAAAATCCATCGTCGCCTAACCCGTCGGCACGACCCCATCAAACACGCCAGCCCCGCCCTCACCCGGCGGGGCTTTTGTCTATTGCAACACTTGTCATACCAACGCGCATAATACCAACGAGCAATAAAATTGACCTTTTCTCCACTCCATGGCCGGGCTTGACCCGGCCATCCAGGAGCTACAAATGCTGGCCTTTCAACACGTTGCTCTGGATAGCCGGGTCAAGCCCGGCTATGGAGTA
>JANOVN010000481.1:0-1711 GCA_031417455.1 Hyphomicrobiaceae bacterium
CCCACTGCTTGGGCGAAGGGCTCGGCGTGAATTGCGGTGAGCGCCGATCTGGCTTCCTGGCAGGCAGCGTTAGCTTGCGCGAGAGCGGCCTTGGCGGGTTCCGGGAGTGCCTCGGCGCCGGCGACGATGGCGTCTATCGCCGTTCTAACGCGGCGGTCGGTGGCATACTGGGTCACCGACTTGTCGCGGCCACCGGCCAGGATACTCGAATAGTATTCGTTCATGTGCGGAACGCCGGGTCTATCGGGCGTGTGCGGGATCATCGCCTTGTCGAGTTCATTGCCAGCCCGGCTGATCGAGGTGTTGATGGCGGCCAAATGAGCGTCGTCCTTTGGACTGACGGTCCAGGATTTGATCGCGGCGTTCCACTCGAAACCGGACTTCTTGAGTGCTGCGTTGGCATTGAGATCGCGCGGCAGTGAGACCGCGATTTCTGACCCGCGCCGGGTGGCCGAGATCAGCGGATGATCGTTTTCGACGTTGCGCGCGGCACCGGCGGAGACGGCGAGCGCGCTCAGGCGGTTACGGGCTCCTTCGAACTGAGGCGAGGTGGCGAGGCTAGCAATGTCATTGGGATCGATGGGCAGAGCCCACGTCTTCTGGCTGGAATCCCACTTCGCGCCGATCCCGTCCTTGAGGGCGGTGATGAGTTCGCGATCATACTGAGGGCGCGCCGTGACCTCCACAACGCCCCGTTCGCTGATGGTGATTTCGGCGTTGAGCCCCGGCACCGCGTCGTTGAGTGCGGCCAAGCCCGTCGCGTAACTCTTGGTCTCGGTCAGATGAACGCCCACGGCATCGAGGGTGCTGTTGAGGTCGTAGACGTGATCGGCATCGGTGAGCTGGACCGAGAATGCTTTGGATTTTGCATCCCAACGTATACCGTCGACCGCCTTGACCATGCGATTGGCGGCCAAATCCTTCGGCATTGTGATCAGCACTTTGCCGTTGGCGACCGTGGTTTCCAAACCATCGATCGGCTTGAAGTGAACGCCCTTGGCCAAGTCCGCCGATTTGGCGACCGAAGCAATCCGGTTGTTGATGCGGTCAAACGCGCGTTCGGTGCGCGGATCCATCGAACTGAAAGCCCAGGCCTTTTCGTCGTTGCTCCAACGGCCGCCCATGTCCTTAGCGATGGCGTTGGCTTCGAGATCCTTGGGCCATGTCGCCAGCAGGCCTGTACGGCCTGCTTCATCGATGGTCGGCTTCACGGTTATATTTGTGTAGGACGTAGTGTCCATGATCTTGGTTCCTTTAATCTTTGGCGGTCGGGGTGCATCAGGACGCGGGGGACTGACAGGTGCGATAGCTGATTTGCATACTGCTGCAAATAGATCAGTTAACCGCTCGCGAAGCGCAGCGATTGCAGCGCGTCCTTCTGAGACCAAGTGCAGCAGATCGAGCGGGACGACGCTCTTGCCCGTGATGCCGCGCGCTTCGGCGTAAGCCGGCCGATAGTCGAGTGTCGTTTCTTTCGGGTCAGCGCGCGAGAAGGTCCAAACGAGTTTGTCGAACGTGTCGAAGTCGGTTTTGGGAACATACAGTTTGAACGCCACGCGGTGACGCGAGGCGGCGACGTAGGCCAGATATTTATCCATCGAGGTGCTGGCGAGGACGAACGTGCGATCGACCGTGGCCCCCTGCGCTTTGTGAACCGTCGTGGCATAACCAAGATCGAAATCGCGATACGCATTGGCGTCGATCATTACAG
>JANOVN010000482.1:0-28744 GCA_031417455.1 Hyphomicrobiaceae bacterium
CCAGGTGCCAGCGACGTCTTCACCCATGGCGCAGACTTCAGGCCCTTGGCCACCGCGTTGCGCGCCAGCAGGCCCGCTGCAATAAGTACACTGGGGTTAGAAGTGTTGGTGCAGCTCGTGATCGCCGCGATCACAACATCGCCATGACCGATATCGAACGGCTTGCCAGCGACCGGCACGCGCTTTGCAAGCTCGCCAACCTTCTTGTATTCCGTTTCCAGCGACACCGCGAACCCAGACTTGATGCCGGTGAGCGCGATGCGGCCTTCGGGACGCTTGGGACCTGCCATCGCGGGCACGACATCGCCGAGATTGAGTTCAATCGTATCCGTGAACACCGGATCGGCGCTTCCAGCAACACGCCACAGACCCTGCGCCTTGGAGTAGGCCTCAACGAGCGCGATACGTGATTCATCGCGTCCCGTGATCGTCAGATACGACACCGTTTCCCCATCGACCGGGAAGAACCCGCAGGTGGCACCGTATTCGGGTGCCATGTTGGCAATCGTCGCGCGATCCGCCAGCGTCATGGAGTCGAGCCCGGGGCCGAAGAACTCGACGAATTTGGAGACCACGCCCTTTTTGCGCAGCATCTGCGTCACCATCAGCACGAGGTCGGTCGCCGTGACGCCTTCGTTCAGTTTGCCGGTAACCTTGAAGCCGATCACTTCCGGGATCAGCATCGACTGGGCCTGGCCAAGCATCGCCGCTTCCGCCTCGATTCCGCCCACGCCCCACCCGAGCACGGCCAGACCGTTGACCATCGTCGTGTGGCTGTCGGTGCCGACAACCGTATCGGGATAAGCCACGATTTCACCGGTTGGCGTCCGTGCGCTCCAAACCGTCTGAGCGAGATATTCCAGGTTCACTTGATGGCAAATACCCGTGCCTGGCGGCACAACGCGGAAGTTGGCGAACGCGCCCTGACCCCACTTCAAAAACTTATAGCGCTCAAGGTTGCGCTCGTACTCAAGCGCCACGTTTTGCGAAAGCGACTTGGGCGTACCGAATTCATCGACGATGACCGAGTGATCGATGACGAGATCGACCGGCACCAGCGGATTGATCTTGTTGGGATTTCCACCAAGCTTGTTCATGCCGTCGCGCATCGCGGCCAAATCGACGACCGCTGGAACGCCGGTAAAATCCTGCATCAGCACGCGCGCGGGGCGGAACCCGATTTCAGCCCCGGCCTTGCCCTTGTCGCTAAGCCAGCCAACCATGGCTTCGATGTCGGTCTTTGTAACCGTGCGGCCGTCTTCATGGCGCAACAGGTTCTCGAGCAACACCTTCATCGAAAACGGTAGTTTTGAAATTCCCGGCAATCCGTTCTTCTCGGCGTCCGGCAGCGAATAATAAACGTAGGTCTTGCCGCCAGCGCTCAGCGTGCGCTTACACTTGAAGCTGTCGATCGAAGGAGGGGTCGTCGAAATCGTATCAGTGCTCATGGGCAAATCTCGCGATTGATGTTGCGGGGGCAGGCTGAGCAAGAATGCGGCGCAGTTAACGACAAACGCGCCATCAGGCTCGCCGCGCCGCCGGAGTGCCGGCGGAGGATTGGGAATCCAACCCTGTTTTTTGCGCTAGCATCGTGAAGTGCGGCAGATATACATCGCCATGAAACCAAATTCCACACCGACTTCTGTCGGGAGGCTGCAGCCAATCGAAACGGGAAGCACAATGACCTTCCCCCGCGGCGATCCTCTGCTAGAAGCTATCCAGCAAGTCAGCACACCAAGGCACGTTCTGGGTCCATTGAAACTCGTCGTTGAAAATCTCAGGCTCGAACGCGGCGCGCGCGCTGTCGTGGCTGACCTGTCATTCCTGGTCGCTTCCGGGCAAGCCCTGCTGCTGACCGGAGTCAACGGCGCGGGCAAATCTACCCTGTTGCGCGCGCTTGCCGGCTTGTTTAGCCCAGCCAGCGGATCAATCCGGCTCGACGGATTAGACCCAGAATCAACCGTCGCCGAAAACTGCCACTTCATCGGCCACCAGAACGGCTTGAAATCCTCCCTGACTGCCACCGAAAACCTCGCCTTTTGGTCCCGTTACCTCGGCAACACCGAACCCAACCGCGTCCTCGAGGCGCTCGACCGGATGCAACTCGCCTCCCTCGAAACCATCCCGGCCGCCTACATGTCCGCTGGCCAAAAACGCCGCCTCGGTCTCGCCCGCCTCCTGGTCGCCAATCGCCCCGTCTGGCTTCTCGACGAACCAACCGTGTCCCTCGATCAAGCATCCGCCCGGCTCTTCGCAGACCTCGTCAACGCCCACGTCGCATCAGGCGGCATCGCTATCGCCGCCACCCACCTGCCCCTCGGCCTCACCAACGCCAGCGAATTGCGTCTCAACCCGCCAGCAGCAACGAGCCCAGCCTCCATCGGCGAGGACGCCGCGCCATGATGCAATCTTTCCTGGCCCTCGTCCGCCGCGATCTGCAACTTGCCATCCGCGAAGGCGGCGCCGTCGGCACTGCCCTGGGCTTTTACCTCATCGTCGTGACCATGCTCCCGCTCGGCCTCGGCCCCGACCTCAAACAGCTAGGCCGCATAGCGCCGGGCATGCTCTGGATCGCCCTCCTGCTTGCAGCCCTTCTCTCCCTCGCCCGCATCTTTGAATCCGACGACGAAGATGGCTCGCTCGATGTCTTGGCAACCGGCCCGCTCCCGCTCGAAGCCGTCGCCGCTGCCAAATCGCTCGCCCATTGGATCTCGACCGGCATCCCGCTGACGCTGCTCGCCCCCCTCCTCGGCCTGCTGCTCAACCTCGATCTCGACGCCTATCTCCCGCTCATCGCCACCATGCTCGTTGGCACGCCCGCCATCAGCTTCCTCGGCGCGGTGGGCGCAGCGCTCACCCTCAAAGCACGGCGCGGCGGCCTGCTCATCGCGCTCCTCGTGCTGCCACTTTTCATCCCCACCTTGATCTTCGGCATATCCGCCGTCACCGCAATCGTGCTCGATACCGGCGGGTCTATGGCAGCATTCCTCATTCTCTCGGCAATTAGCCTGGGCTCGCTGGTGATCGGCCCCATCGCCTCCGCCGCCGCCCTCAGATTGCAACTTCAATAGTCAGTTTGGAAGATATCGATGCTCGAAGATGCCTTTGTAGTGAGCGTGACCAAGAGGATCGACGAGATCGAGGGGAATCTTGAAGAACTCTGGAAAGAATCCAGCTCATCTGAAAAACGCGGTCGCAATGCTGAAAGCAAACTCGCCGCAGAATTAAACAGACTCACGACATTTCACGACGATGTTATGGCTGTCGAAGCTACAAAAATCAAACTGGCTTGTCTCGTCGATGAGCTTAGTCAGAAGCTGACCGACGTAGCGAAAATAAACTCGATTCAGTCGGACATAGATCGCCTAAAAGAGAGAACAGGCGCAGTTGTCCGAACGAACCGCATACTACTCACGATCAGCCTACTGCTGCTCGCAATTGTTATTGGGCAAGCACTTTCACACCGCTGAAATTGCCGCGTCCGCACGCCCTGGACCCAACCCGCGACAAACCGTAAACTCCACCCATGCAAACCCAGACAATCACGCAAAGGCTGGCCAACCCGACGTTCTTCATGAACCTGTCGGCCAAAATCCTGCCGTGGCTATCAAGCCTCGCGGCGATCCTCATTATCTACGGTCTGACACTCGGCTTCGCGACCCCACCCGACTACCAGCAAGGCCAGACCGTCAAGATCATGTTCATCCACGTCCCCGCCGCTTGGCTCTCCATGATGGCCTATGGCCTGATCGCGGTCTCAAGCTTCGGTTTGCTCGTGTTCCGCCACCCACTGGCCGACGTATCCGCCAAAGCCGCCGCCCCCATTGGTGCCGTCTTCACGCTGATCGCTCTCGTCACCGGATCGCTGTGGGGCAAACCGACCTGGGGCACCTACTGGCAATGGGACGCTCGCATGACCTCGGTGCTGATCCTGCTTTTCCTCTACCTCGGCCTGATGGCGCTTCGCTCCTCCATCGAAGACGAAACCCTCGCCAGCAAATTGACGGCCGTCTTAGCCCTGACCGGCATCGTCATCCTGCCCGTCATCAAATTCTCCGTTAGCTGGTGGAACACCCTCCACCAACCAGCCGGCGTCATGAAGGGCGGCCTCGACCCTGTGTTCCTCAAGCCGCTGCTCATCTCCGCGATCGGTTTCTCGCTGTTATTCTTCGCCCTCCACATGAAGGGGATGCGCAACGAGATCATACGCCGCCGCGTCAAAGCCCGCCAACTGAAAGAAGTTGATCGCGCCACCCGCGCCCAGGGAGCCCCAGCATGATCCCCGACATGGGTCCCCACGCGGCCTTCATCTGGATGGCCTACGCCATTATGACCGGCGTTCTCGCCGCGCTGATCGCTTGGCTGATCCTCGACGGCCGCAAACAATCCCGCCTGTTAGCCCTTTACGAAGCCCGCAGCTCGTCGAAGCGCCGCGAGAAATAAATCCGCCCCCCCTTTCGTCATGGCCGCGCAGGTGGCCACCCACGACATGTCAATGCTTGGCACGACAGCGATACCCAGACTGGACCTCGGAAATGACCTATGACGACCGGCCAAAAGACGACCAGCCAAAGTCCCGCACCATCGGCTGGGTCGCCCTGCCGGTTGCGTTGTTCGCAACCATCGCCATCCTGTTCGCCGTCGCGTTAAAGCCCGGCGGCGACCCCTCGCGGCTGCCCTCCGTCTTCATCGGCAAGCAGGCCCCGGCCTATACCTTCGTCGCCATCCCCGGCCTCGCAACGATCACGACCGGCCCCAATGGCTTCGACCAATCCGCCTTCTCTAGTGGCAACGTCACCGTCCTGAACTTCTTCGCCTCCTGGTGCGCCCCGTGCGTCGACGAGCACCCGCAGCTCGTGACCATCTCCAAACGCCCCGGCGTCACCCTCGTCGGCGTCAACGTCAAAGACGACCCGAGCGCCGCCCGCCAGTTCCTCATCCGCTACGGCAACCCCTACGCAACGCTTGGCGCCGACCGCAACGGGCGCGGCTCCATCGAATGGGGCGTCTACGGCACCCCCGAAACCTTCATCTTGAACGGACGCGGCCAAATCACCTTCAAACACGTCGGACCCATCCTGGCAGCTGACTTGGAATCCAAAATCTATCCAGCCATCGAAGCCGCCAAGAAGTAACAAGAGCCGATCGCCGCCGTATTGACTGGTGTCGTCAACCATTGCCGGGAACAGTCAAATGACATCACCAACTCTCACCGGAATTTGTCTGGCGAAGCCATACTCGGTGCCCGATAGTGCGCCCATGAAACAATCCGTCAACCAATTCGCCAGCGCCTTTGCGGCCGCAGCACTCCTGGCGTTGGGCGCCGTCTTCGTGCCTCACACTGCGGCGCACGCCCAATCCGATCAGCCCGACAGTCAGTCCAAAATCGTCAACGTCATCGAGCTGTTCACCAGCCAGGGCTGCTCGTCATGCCCGCCCGCCGACGCGTTGATGAAAACCTATGCCACCAAGACTGATCTCCTCGTCCTGACCCTGCCGGTCGATTATTGGGACTACCTCGGCTGGAAGGACACGCTCGGCAACCCCAAGAACTCAGAGCGCCAGCGCAACTACGCTAAGTCGCGCGGCGACGGCCAAGTCTACACGCCCCAAGCCGTCATCAACGGCGTCGCCCACGTCAACGGCGCATCCCGCAAGGATATTGAACAGGCCATTGCCGATAGTGAACAGCAGATTGCAGCCAACCGCGTCCCGCTGCGCTCCTGGACCGAACGCGGCAACATTCTGATCGAAACCGGACCCGCCGCCGAAAATGCCACCATGAAGGAGGCCACCATCTGGCTAGCCGTGATCCAGAAATCCGCAGAAGTCACCATTCCCAAGGGCGAAAACCACGGCAAGACGCTGACCTACACCAACGTCGTCCGCGAACTAACCCCGGTCGGCACCTGGACCGGTCAGTCCATGCGCATCCAGCTCGCCCGCTCCGCCCTCATGCGCCCCCAATTGGAAAGCGTAGCCATCCTGATCCAGCATGGCAAAGCCGGCCCCATCATCGGCGCCGCCGTGACAGGGTTATGGTAATTCGCGTCCTGAAGGTCGGGGCGAGCCCTTGCGTACCCCGACAACGTACCCGGTCGAAGCGTTGGATTACGCAAGAACGCTCAACCCAACTACACCCACGTCAAATAAACCCGCGCTTCTTGAGCAGCCCGTCGACCTCGGGCGCGCGGCCACGGAACGCGATGTAGGCCTCCGCTGGATCGCGGCGATTACCGGCGGCGTAGATATGCTCACGCAGCTTTTTGGCGACCTTCTGCGAGAAGATGTTGCCGGCTTCCTCGAAGGCTGCGAACGCATCCGCATCCATCACTTCCGACCACATATAGCTGTAATACCCAGCGGCATACCCGCCCATCACATGATTGAAATGCGGCAACCGGTGGCGCATCGAAATCTCGCGCGGCATCGATATCCGCTTCAACGACTTGGCTTCGAACTTACCCGCATCGAACCCGTCCGCGTCTTTGATCGAATGCAGATCCATATCGACGATGGCAGACGCGGTGAACTCAACCGTCGCAAAGCCCATATTGAAATTGCGCGCCGCCTTCAGCTTTTCAAGCATGGCTTCGCTCATCGGCTTGCCGGTCTTGGCGTGCTTGGCATAGCGCGTCAAAACCTGCGGCTGGGACAGCCAGTGCTCGTAGAGCTGCGACGGCAGCTCCACGAAATCACGCGACACCGCCGTACCCGCCAGCGACGGATACGTCACATCCGACATCATCCCATGCAGCCCATGACCGAACTCGTGAAACAGCGTACGCGCATCGTCAAACGACAACAACGTCAGCTGCCCCTCACCGCCACGCGCAAAGTTCAACACGTTGACGACAATCGGGCGAATATCGCCCTTCAATTTCTGTTGCGAGCGGTAGGAACTCATCCATGCTCCTGACCGCTTCGTCGACCGGGCATAGTAGTCGCCCAGGAACAGCGCAATCTGCCGACCATCGGCGTCGCTCACGTCCCAGGCACGCACATCGCGGTGATAGAGCGTGAGATCGGTGCGCTCGGTGAACTGCAACCCGAACAACCGCGACGCGGTATCAAACGACGCCGCAATCATTGCTTCCAATTCGAAATGCTGGCGAACCTCAGCCTCGTCGAGATCAAACCGCCGAGCGCGCTCCTTCTCGGCATAATACCGCCAATCCCAAGCGGCGATTTCAAAGTTCTGACCCTCGGCCGTCACCAGCTGTTGCAACGCCGCACGCTCTTCACCAGCCTTGGCGAGCGCCGCAGGCCACACCCGGCCCAACAGATCGCGCACCGTGGCCGACGTTTTGGCCATCGTGTCGGCTAACGAATAATCGGCGTAGTTTGTAAATCCCATAATCTGCGCAAACTCCAACCGCAGCGCAGCGATTTCGCCAATGATCTTTCGGTTATCTGTCTCGGGTCGCATTTCGCCGCGCTTGATCCACGCCTTGAAAGCATCCTCGCGCAAATCACGCCGGTTGGAGGCTTGCAGGAACCCTTCGACGCTCGACCGGGCCAACGTGATGACAAACTTGCCCGGCAACTTGGCATCTTCGCCCGCGCGCGCGGCCGCCTGCTTTTGCGAATCCGACAAGCCGTCCAGATCGCGCTCGTGATCCAGCACCATCCGCCACGACTGCTCGTCGCTCAGCACGTTCTGCGAAAACTGCGTGGTCAACTCGGCAAGCCGGTTGTTGATCGAGGCCACCCGTTTTTTGTCGGCAGCCTTGAGCTTCGCGCCCGACCGCACGAACCATGTGTGCATCCGCTCCAGCAGCCTCGCTTGCTCGATGTCGAGATCCAGTTCGTCACGCCGTGTAAACAGGTCGTTGATTCGCTTGAAGAGTTTGGCATTGAGAAACATCGCGCTGTTGTGAGCCGACAGCTTCGGCGCCATCGCCCGCTCGATCTTCTGCAGCGCAGGATTGGTATCGGCACTTGTCAAATTGAAAAACACCTCGGCAACGCGAGTGAGCGTTGACCCGGCTTTCTCAAGCGCGCCGATGGTGTTGTTAAACGTCGGCTTGGCGGAGTTCTCGGCAACGGCCTTGATCTCAGCCTTGTGCTCGGCAAGCGCCGCCTTGAAAGCCGGTACATAATCGGACGTCTTGATCTTGGCGAACGGCGCCAACCCAAACGGCCCCGCCCAACGGCCAAGCAGCGGGTTCGTCGGCGAGGTCGTGGTCATTGCGGGTCTCCGGGATTTCTAAAATTGTTGGAATGCAACCAGACGGCTCGTCCCCTCTCCCCCTGGGGAGAGGGTTAGGGTGAGGGGTAAGATCAAGCGTGAGGGCGCTGGCGCGAAAGTGAAGCCCCCTCATCTGCCCGTCATCGCGAAGCGATGCTTCGCAACGAAGGGCATCTTCTCCCCAGGGGGAGAATAAAAGAAAGTGCCCAACTACAAACGAGCTCAGGACAGTCAAAGCCCGCGCAGCATGAGCCTGTTCATGATCTCGGCAAAGCGCGCCGCATCGGGAAGCGTTTCACCGTCGAGGATCTTGGCCTGGTCAAACAGCAACCGGGCCACATCACCAACGTCGGCTGAATCGCGCTTGGTCAGCGCCGCAATCAACGGATGCTCTGCGTTGATTTCCAGCACGGGCTTTGCGCCGAAACTACGATCCTGCCGCGCGAGCAGCTTATCGAGACTGAGGTCAGGACCGCCACCGGGAGCCACGAGACAAACCGCGCTCGTCACCAGACGTTTCGACACCCGCACATCGCTGACATCCCCGCCCAGTGCCTCCTTGAACTTGACGGCAAGCGCTGCAGCATCCCCGCTCGCCTCCACCGGAGGCGGTGTTGCCGTATCAGCCAATGCAATGAGCGAAAGATCGACATCGCCCTGCGTCAACGATTTGAATGGCTTGCCCTTGAAATCAGCACCCGCCGCCACCCAGAACGCATCGATGGGGTCGGTCATCAACAGCACTTCAACGCCGCGCGCCCGCGCTGCTTCAAGCTGCGGACTGGCCTTCAAGCGTTCAAGGCTATCGCCGGTCAGATAATAAATCTCGGTCTGGTTTTCGCGCAGTGACTGAACATACTGCCCTGCCGAACGCCATCCCTCGCCGGTGGACGACCGGAAACGCGCAAGTCCCAAAATCTGCTCGCGGCGCTCGAAGTCTTCGTAAAGCCCTTCCTTCACCACGGATCCGAACGCGTCCCAAAGCGCCTCGAAACCTTCGGTGTCTTTCGAGGCAAAACTCTCCAGCTCGGCCAACACGCGCGTCGTCACGGCCTTACGGATCTGGCTGACGAGCGGATTGTTCTGCAACATCTCGCGCGAAATGTTGAGCGGCACGTCCTCACTGTCGACCACGCCCCGCACGAACCGCAGATACGACGGCAACAACCCGGCATCGTCGGTGATGAACACCCGGCGGACGTATAGCTTCACCCGGCCCTTGCGCGAGGGATCATAGAGGTCGAACGGCTTTCGCTCTGGAATAAACAGCAGCACCGCATAGGACTGCCGACCCTCGGTCTTGTAATGGATGGTCAAACGCGGTGCGTCGTAGTTGCCCGAAACCGTCTGATAGACCTCTTTGTATTGCTCCGGTGTGACCTCGGCCTTGGACCGCTGCCACAGCGCACTGGCCGTGTTGATCTGATGCGTCTCGCCCTTAGCGGGCACCAGTTCCATGGGAAACAGAATGTGGTCCGAATAGGTGCGCACAATCCGCTCGACTGTATCGTCTTCAAGAAACTGCCTGCAGTCGCTCTTGAGCGTCAGGCGGATCTGCGTCCCGCGCGGCAGCGCCGCCAGCTGCTCGGCAGACGCCGGCGCAACAGTGAACCCGCTCTCACCGTCCGAATGCCAGACATGCGCCTCATTCGACCCAGCCTTGCGTGAGATCACATCGATCTGGTCAGCGACCATGAACGCTGAATAGAACCCGACGCCGAACTGCCCGATCAGCGCCGCTCCCTTCCCTTCAGCGTTCGAGTCTTGCGCCTCTTTGAGTTTGTCGAGAAAAGCCCGCGTGCCTGAGCGCGCAATGGTGCCGAGGTTGTCGGTCAGCTCCCCCGCATCCATGCCGATGCCGTTGTCGGTAATGACGAGCGAACCGGATTCAACTTCTGGCTTGATCGTGATCGCAAGACGCTCGTCGGGACCAAGCAGCGCGGCATTGCCAATCGCTTCATACCGGAGCTTGTCGCACGCATCCGATGCGTTCGAGATCAGCTCACGCAGGAAGATTTCTTTGTCGGTGTAAACCGAGTGGACCATGAGGTGCAGCAAGCGGCCAACCTCAGCCTGGAAGGAATGTTTGGTCTCAGCAATCGTCACGGAAAATCATCCCTCTTCGTCAGCATCAAACGTCCTGACGAAGTAATGCCCAAGCGCCCCGTGATCAAGCGCCCTGTGCTTCTTACCGCGTGCCGCTTGGCCCGCATGGTCGCATGCAGCAACAGAGCAAACAAAAAAGGACCGACTTGGGGAAGCCGGTCCTTCTCAGCAGGAGAAAATGGGCGTTGCCAAAATGACCCGATTTCGTCGGAGTTACCCCAGGGGGCTGGGGGGCTGAGAGTTCCAGGGTGTCTCTTCTGAAACCGGGCCAAGTGGCAACGAGGACAATGTGCCCCCCCATTGCGGCGAGAAGCGGGCTTGGATGCGACCGATTTAAGAAGAGTTCGAGGTCATTAAATGCGCAGATCAGACTCTGGATGAGCATCCAAAGATTGCGCAGTTTGATGTTTGACGTTGCCAAAATCTGATTGTTCTTGAAATCGCAACCGCTTGGCGCGATCATACACCCAAATTGACAGGAGGCGCTGGTGAGCGATAGCGACCCGATAGCATTTCGTCGAACACTAGGCTCCGTTTCAAACGGGCCCCCGTGGCAAGGAAACTCCCCCTCCCGATCCTCAAGCCCCGCCGTCGTTGCTTTCAACCGGCAAGAACTCAATCAAATCCTGCATGTCTATGGCCGCCGCGTCGCTGCCGGCGAATGGCGCGACTATGCGATTGATATGGGCAGGGATTCGGCGGTTTTTTCTATTTTCCGCCGCACCTGTGAAGTTCCGATTTATAGGGTCGAAAAAAACCCCAAGCTGGCCCGCAAGCAGGGCGCGTACTCGGTCATCACTGCAACCGGCCTGATCCTGAAACGCGGCCACGACTTACTGCGTGTCTTGACAGTCCTCGACAAGGGTGTGCGGTTGGTCGATTGAACCCGCACAAATCCCAAACAAAAAAGGCCCCGCACACTGGCGGGGCCTTTTCCGTTTTGTGATGATGATCGATATTACTCGCGGTCGCCCATGAAGCTGAGCATGTTCATGAAGATACCCACGAAGTCCTGATACAGCGCGAGCGCACCGAACACGGCCGACTTGGCCAAGGCCTCTTCGCCATAACCCGACTGGGTGTAGTAGTCGTCTTTGATTGTCTGCGTGTCATAAGCGGTGAAGCCCGCGAAGATCAGCAAACCGATGACGCTGACAGCAAACTGCAGCGCAGGCGATTGAACGAAGATCTGCACGATGCTGGCGATGATGACGCCGATCAGACCCATGACGAGGAAAGCGCCCCATCCGGAGATATCGCGCTTGGTCGTGTAACCATAGACGCTAAGGCCAGCGAACGCGGCGGCGGAAACGAAGAACGTACGGGCGATAGACGTGCCGGTGTACTTCATCAGAATGAACGAGATCGACGCGCCCACGGCGGCGGCATAGAGCCAGAATACGCCCTGAGCAGACGCTGCGCTCAACTTGTGCGAGCGCACCCCCATGTAGATCACGATACCGAGAGGGGCAAGCATGACCAGCCACTTCAGCGGTGTATTATAGATCGCTTGACCAAACTCGGTCAGCTTACCGTTTTGCACGGCAAACTGGTTCAAGGCATAGGCGACCATGCCCGTCAGAGCCACGCCGGCCGCCATGTAGTTGTAGACGCCCAGCATGTAGCTGCGCAAACCCTGGTCGACGCCAGCGCCGGTCCGGCTAGCGGCACCGGGGCGCGCGTAAGTATTATTGTCGAACTGTGCCATAGGCGTAATTTCCCTGTTGTTGCAGAGTATCTAACTCGCACGGATCGATATGAGCATAATCTACGCCACTTTCAAGACCCAATCGATGCAATTCATCGAGCCGGGTTGTAGCTAGGTTGTAAAGGCTAACATCCATTTATTCCGACTTGAGATATGGCACAACCGGCGCCCGCAGTACGGCGAGCGTTCCAAGCCCCCCAAACAGAGCGACCAGCACAAATGCCAGCCCCAACGCCTGCGCGGCAGCCCTCCACGAGAACGAAAACGCGACGTTCATAACCTGGTGAACCGTGATCCAGGCAGCCATCGAGCCCAGCGCCAGGGCAAACACGGCCGCGATCAGCGCCAAAAGTCCGTACTCGATGACATGGCTCACGAGAATGCGCCGCCGGGTTACGCCGATGGCTTTCAGAATAACCGCATCCAGAATCCGCCGCCGCTGTGCCGTCGCCAGCGCACCAGCCAGCACCAGCGCGCCCGACACCAGTGTGACGCTCCCCGCGACACGGACCGCGGTCAGCACCTTGTCGAGGATAACATTGAATTGCGCGATAGCATCCTTCACCCGGATCGGCGTGATCGCCGCAAAAGCCTTGCCCATCGACTTGGCAAGCGCGGCCTCCTGCTCAGCCGTCGCAGCCTTGGGAAGCGTAATCGTGGCCAGCAGCTTGTATGGCGCGGCCTGTAGCGCGTTCGGTGAAAACACCATCACGAAGTTCAATGTGAGATTGTCCCACTCAACCTTGCGCAAATTAGCAACCCGCGCCGTCAAATTGCGCCCCAGCACGTTGACCGTGACCTGATCACCAAGCGTCAAACCGAGTTTCGTCGCCAGTTCGGCCTCAAATGACACCAGCGGTTCGCCCGTCCAATTGGCAGGCCACCAATCGCCCTGCACAAGCTTCGACCCCTCCGGCAAGCCAGCCGAAAACGTCAACCCGCGATCACCCGCCAACACCCACGCCGACTCAGGGCTCAGCTTGATACTTTCCGCAGCAGCACCCTTGATCGAGACGATACGCCCCCGCATCATGGGAGCCATCTCAAGCGTACTTCCCGGTATTTCCTTTTCGACCAGGTTCTCGAACGCCGCCTGATCCGATTTCCCCAGATCGAGCACGAAATAGGCCGGCGCCTTCTGCGGCAACCGTCCGGTCAACTCCGCAACAAGGCTCGAATCCACAAGAGCGACCGCGACTAGAAGCGACAGCCCCATCCCGAGCGACAGCACCACCGAACTCGCCAATCCGCCCGGCGCGCCAATTGAGCCGATAGCCAGAGCCACCTCCGGCGTGGTCGAGCGCGGCAACCGTCGGGCAAGCTTGGGGATCAACTGTCCCACGCCATAAAACACGCCGAAGATCACCGCTAGCCCGGCGCAGAACGACAATGCAATAAGCTTGGCATCCGACGACAAAACCGTGAATGCGAGCAACACCGCGCCAGTGATGACCGTTGCCCACATGATCACCGGCTTAGGCCGCGTCTGATCGCCCGAGACATCGTCGCGAAACAACACCGAAGGCGGCACCCGCTCGGCACGCCCCAGCGGCCACAACGTAAACAACACCGCCACCAGCAGACCATAAATAATCGCCGTCACCACGCTGAACGCCGTCACCTGAAAGCGGATCTCGAAAGGCAGCTTTGCGCTCAACGTGCCAGCCAGCACGATTGGCACGAGATAACCAAGCACCAGCCCGATCGCGACACCGATGGCCGCGACACACAAAATCTGCGTCAGGAAAATTTGCCGGATCACGAGGCTGGGCGCACCCACGCTTTTCATGATCGCAATCACCTTGCGGCGCTTGTCGATGAACGTCGCCACCGCATTCGCAACGCCCACGCCGCCAACCAGCAGCGACGTCAGCCCGATCAGCGTCAAAAACTGCCGCAACCGTTCCAGCGAACGCGACAACTGCGGCGACGGATCGAACCGGTCGGCGGAGGTAAAACCCGCCTCCGGCAAGTCCCGCTTCACCAGCTCGCGCACGTCTTTGAGGCCTGCCGGCGTCTGGCCAGCCCCATTCACCAGATCGACGGCATAGCGCCAGCGGATCAGCGACCCCGGCTGATCGAGCCCGGTCTTTTCCAGCGTCGCGATGGACACCAGCACGCGCGGTCCAAACGTCGAGCGGTCAGCAACGCCATCAGGTTCAGCCATAAGCTTCGCGCGAACCGTCAGCGTCGCTTGGCCGACCGTGAACTTATCGCCAACCTTGAGCCCTAGCCGTTCCAACAGCAGCGGTTCCACGGCAGCATCGAGCCCCGATTGCAGGGCCGACACTACCCCAGCCGAACCCTCAAGCGTGACCCCGCCTACCAATGGATAGAGCGAATCAACCGCCTTCAATTCGGCCAACGCCTGTTCCGATCCGTCCACCTTGCGCGTCATCGTGCGCAGCGTGGCGGTCTCACTCAACGAGCCAAGCGCGGATAACCGGGCCCGCTCGGCATCGACAATCCGCGCATGGGACCGGGCAAAGGTCACGTCGCCGCCAAGCAAGGTTTTGCCTTGTGTTGCAAGCCCGCCGCGAAGCGCATCCGACAGCGCGCCAACCCCGGTAATGACCATCACGCCCAACGCGATGCAGCCGATGAAAATAGCAAAACTCGGCAAGCTCGACGCAAGATCGCTGATGGCAAGCCGCCACCACAACGGCAGCGAAAACCCCGAACCGATCTCTGCGGAAGGCACCAAACGCGGCGCGTCAGCCCGGCTCATGCCGCCATCCGTTCACGGTCGGCAACGATCGAGCCATCGGCCATATGGATCGTCCGCTCGCACAGCCCGGCAAGTTTATCATCATGCGTGACCAGCACTAATGTCGCCTGATACCGCCGCTGCAGACCAAACAACATATCGATCACTTGTTTGCCGGTGACGCCGTCAAGGTTTCCGGTCGGCTCGTCGGCAAGCAGCAACTTGGGTCTCAGCGCAACGGCGCGGGCCAGCGCTACACGCTGTTGTTCGCCGCCCGAGAGCTCGGCTGGATAATGCGTCAGCCGATGGCCAAGCCCAACCTCCGCCAACAGCTCGGCGGCCTTGATCTGCGGCTGAACCTCGCCCGCAAACTCCAGCGGCAAAGCGACGTTTTCCAGCGCAGTCATGCTTGGCACCAAATGAAACGCCTGAAACACGATCCCAATGTCGCGCGACCGCGCCAGCGCCCGCCCATCCTCGTCCAGCTTGGCGTAATCATGCCCAGCGACCACGACAGTCCCCCCGGTCGCCCGTTCGAGCCCAGCCAGAATCATCAACAGACTTGTCTTGCCAGAACCCGACGGCCCAACGATCGCCAGCGACTGCCCAGCCTTCACGTCAAGCGCCACGTTACGCAGGATCGCGACCGGCCCCGCCCGGCTGGTGAGGGTGAGATTGACGTCGTGCAGATGAGCAATAGGGTGGGTCGCAATTGGTGGCATGCGTGGTTCACTTGCTCCAGATTTAGCCGCGTCATGCTTGTGACACAGGAGAGATGCCCTACGTATCATACCAATCCTGGGTGCCTCACTCAGGATTGGTATCCCCGCGTTGGGTTGGCGGGGCGGCCACGCGCAATGCGTATAAAAGCGGACATCAATGATTGGGACTATCCAATGTTTCGACGCCGATTTGGTTTAACGATCCGTAACGTCATTCAGATGGGTGTGATGGTGGCTGCGATCAATGCAGGGCTGGCGCATGCGGTCATAGCGGCGGAAACCGCAGGCAAAAAGATCAAGCTCGTCGCATTTGGCGATAGTTTGACCGCCGGCTACGGGCTTCGCCCCGCAGAAGCCTTCCCGGTGCAGCTTGAAATAGCCCTCCGCGCCAAGGGCTTCAACGTCGAAGTCGTCAATTCAGGCGTCTCGGGCGATACCGCCTCCGCAGGTCTCGAACGCTACGACTGGGCCGTGCCCGAGGACACCGATGCGGTCATCCTGGAGCTTGGCGCAAACGACGCTTTGCGCGGGCTCGCCCCCGAACAAACGAGCGCAACCCTCGACAAACTTCTAACCAAGCTCGCCGAACGCAAACTCCCCATCCTGCTGGCCGGGATGCGCGCACCCAAAAACTGGGGCGACGACTACGCCAACAAATTCGACGCGATTTTTCCTGCCCTCGCCGCCAAACACAATACGCTGCTCTATCCATTTTTCCTCGACGGCGTGGTGATGGATCGCACCCTGAACCAGGGCGACGGCATCCACCCGACCGCCAAAGGCGTCGCCATGATCGTGTCCCGCATCCTCCCCAAAGTTGAGGAACTGATTGCCAAGACCAACACCGGAGCTGGCACGGCAGCCGCCGCTAAACCATAGCTCGACCGCGCAACCAAAAAGGAGTTAAGCGATGGCCATCAAACAGAAAATCACTCCGTTCCTCTGGTTCGACACCCAGGCCGAGGAAGCCGCGAATTACTATATTTCCATTTTCAAGAACGGTCGAATTCTCGATGTCTCCCGCTATACCGACTCCGGTCCCGGCCCGGCAGGCTCCGCGATGGTCGTCAAGTTCGAACTGCACAGCCAGCACTTCATCGCCCTCAACGGCGGACCCCACTTCAAGTTCACCGAAGCGATCTCGATGGCCGTCGATTGCCAGTCTCAAGAAGAAGTTGACGAGCTTTGGACCAAGCTCTCGCAAGACGGCGCACCTGCGCAATGCGGCTGGCTCAAAGATAAATTCGGCCTGTCTTGGCAGATCATCCCGTCGCGCCTCCCCCAACTGCTCCAATCCCCCGACCGCGCCCTAGCCAGCCGCGTCATGACCGCCATGATGAAAATGACCAAAATCGACATCGCCGAGTTGGAGAAGGCAGCGAAGGGGTAGCGCTAGCCCTGCCTTTGACGGCATGAACATACAGGACACCACTGCGGTTCAACCTAACCCCGTTCCCCCATGCCCCGATTGTTTGCTGGAATTGAAATCCCCGAAGACATCCGCGACGAACTTTCGGCGCTGGAGATGCCGCTGCCCGGAGCCCATTGGGTAGATGGCGATAATCTGCATCTGACGCTGCGCTTCTTCGGCGATATTTCCGATGCCCAGGCGCGCGACGTAACCGACCTGCTGGAGACCATGGGCGCGGACGCTTTTAACCTGACGATCTCGGGACTGGGTACCTTTGGCACGGACCCTCATGCGCTCTATGCGAGTGTGGAGCCATCCCCCGCACTCGACGCCTTGGCGCGCGGCTGCGACCGGGCCGCACGCGGCGCAGGACTGCCGCCGCAAAAGCGCCCATTCAAACCCCACATTACGCTGGCCCGCCTGCAGTTTGCCGAGCCAGTCAAACTCGCGCGGTTTTTGTCGCTGAACGCAACGGTCAAGTTCGACCCGATCTTCATCCACCGATTCGCGCTGTTCTCATCCAAACCCCGCACCGGCGGCGGCCCCTACGTGATCGAGGAGCTCTACCCCCTCCGTGGCGGTCTCGGCGTCGGCGAGGACGAAGACGGCAATCCATGGTAACCCGCGTTTACTGCCACCACGCCTTGGATGCCGTCGCGGCAAACTTGGGTGCAACAGGCCGGACACCAGCGGCAGCATACCCGCGCGGCAGTCGCGGCCGCCCGACAGACGTTGGCTCGACGCTGACATGCCGCGACTTACGCCGATCCTTCACGGACGCCCGCTTCGCTTTCGGCACAGTCTCAGCCATCGCCGCAGTCGCAGCCTCGTCCGACGCAAACGCTGCAATCGCCGCAGCCTCCGCAGGCCCCGGCTCGAAGCCGCGTTGATTTGGCTTGGCTTCTGCTTCCAGCATAGCGCCAACCAGTTGCTCATGCTTCTTGTTGGTCTCGACCATCTCAACCGCCGCCGCAACCGCTGCAACCCGGTCGGCTTCAGCCTCAGCAATCCTAAGAGCCTTTTCCGCTTCCGCCAGCGCATACCCCTCATGCCGCGCACGTTCGGCCTCGCTCCACGGCATCGACCGGCAACTGCAGCCCTTCACGAGCCCCCGGCGATAGGCGAACGCCGTCTTGGTCGCACCATAACTATTGCCGGCGGCATCCTTCATTTCTTCAGGTTCCGTGCCAGGACCCGAACGAGAATAGAGTTTGGCCTCCGCCCCGCAGGTCGACGCACAAATGTTGCCATCCTTGTTGAAATCTGCCCGCGTGGCGGGATAGCGCACCGGCCAATAATAGCCGTCGCATGTGCGCACACACATCGTCTGAACCACATCGCCGCTCACAGTCGCGGTAGCCGGCGATGGCCGCAGCTCGCGCCGGTTGTTAAAGTCCCGTTCGGCTAAAGGCCTGAACGGGATCGTCCGAGGCATCGAACTCGCAGCAGACTGGGGCGGTCGGCTATCGCCAAGCCCAAACAGTTTTTCGAAAAACGACTGCGCCATTGCATCGCCGCCAGCGGCAACCGACACAGCAAGCCCCAACGCGACACACACCCAAACCAGCAAAAACTGACGCAAAACACCCATGCGCGGAACCCACGCACTCCCAACGCAAAACACTCAAACAGCCTGGACACGGATCATCTTCCGCCGCCAGTACGGGGGCCGACCATACGAGCAAGTGTTGAATTAATGATTGAGCAGCCAACAAAAACGACCGCACCAGCAAGCAATTGACCGGCAACACACCTAAAAATTCGGTGATTCCCAATAGGACAACCGCCAGTACTCTTTGGCGCGGAAGGGCCGCTGCATCGACGAAGCGTCCAAATGCGCAATTTTCGTTCGTCCCGTGACGCGCGGCGACACCGTGGCAGCGATGGCGGCCTCGCCGATGACCCGCTTCTTGCCGGTAACGCTCACCTTCGATGTGACAACCTTCGTGGAACCGGCGGCCACTTTAGTTGGCAATGCCTGTGGCACGGCACGCCCCGCTGGTGAACGAACGCTATTTGAATGGACGGCAGGCGAAAGGGCGGGGGGCGAACGAGCAGCGCCTCGCCGAACGCTAGGTTCGGGGGCAGCCGCCAGAACTTGCGCCTTGGGGGGCCGAACGCTGCCCGTCTCGACCGTCACATCGCGCGGTGTTTGATTGGACCTGATCGCTGCAATCTCAACCTGAGCGTCCGAATCCGGCAAAGCTGCCGGGCGATCAGCCGCTTTAGCCCCAAGAGCCCCAAGCTGCGGATTGATGCGCGCTGCCTCAGCCAAATGCCGGTGGCGCTCAAGCTCGGCAACGTCCCAAGGCTGCGCCTTGCAGGTGCAAGCGGCATCGTAAGACGTCCGATACTTAAAGGCATTCGGCAGATCGGCGTAAAGCCTTCCGCGCACATCCACGAGATCGTCCGCAGACCCATCAGGCCGACTCACGAACAGTTTGGCGGGTGAGCCGCAACTCGACTTGCACTTGGCGGCATCGGCCTTGAACCGCTCCCGGGTGGTTGCAAAACTGATCGGGAAACTAGCACCATCGCAAAGCCGGACGCACACCGTCCGGTAGGTATCGTTCCGGTCCGGCGTCCAAGGTTCGTAATTTGCCCATTCGTCGATATCGGGCGAGATCGCCTCCTCGGCGGCCTCCTCGACCCCAGCCGCCGTCGAGCCCACTGCAGCACCACCCTCCGCTGGCACCCGCGAAATTAACACCGGCACAACTGAACGCGGCAACGCGGCAGCCGGACGTTTCGAAGCGGGAAAAAGCTTCTGAACATTGTCATCCACAGAAGGCAATGCAGCCAACACCGACGGCCTGATGCCGCTCCAGCGCTGTTCAGCCTGAGCCGCCGCTGTCCCCACGAGATCCGTACTGATCGAAAATGCGACACCTGCGAGTGCCAATAAGGCACCACACCCCATCAAGCAGCCCGCATAGACCCAGATAGCGGGCCAACGGCTGGATCGCTTGTCAACATGCATAACGCTACGCCTATTCTACCCAACGTGCGAGACATCCAACGGCACCACTCGTACCATTCCCGTCTCCAAAACACCAATCACAACTCTCGCAGCCGTCCACGGATCATCCGACAGGCTTTGCGTTACTATGTGTTCTCAAGAAAGCACTCAACCTACGACTGTCAGCGCAAAGCACATTTCGCGCCAACTCATCAAAGTGTGAGCACAACCTTCCCTACAACCTCCCGGCGGCGCAGGAGTTCCAGTCCTTCGACAATGCTCTCGACCGGCAACACGCAATGCACGTGGGGCCGGAGTTTACCAGCCACGACGCCATCCAACGCGTATCGTAAATTTTCCGAAAGCTCGTGGGGATCGCGACGGGCGGCCTCACCAAAGAAAACCCCCAAGGCACCAGCGCCCTTGACGAGAAAGAGATTGAGAGGGAGGCGCGGAATATCACCACTGGCAAAGCCAACAACGAGATACCGTCCCTTCCAAGCCAACGCACGAAACGCCTGCTCGGCTAGGTCGCCTCCCACACAATCGTAAACGATGTCGACGCCCTGCCCCCCTGATAGCGCACGCAAAGCCTCTTTGAGATCGGTCGCCGTCGTTGAAAGTGTTTCGTCCGCACCATGGGCGCGACAGACCGCCAATTTTTCAGCGTTTGACGCCACCGCGATCACCCGCCCGCCCATCGCCTTCGCAACCTCGACCGCGGCAAGCCCCGCCCCGCCGGACGCCCCCAGAATTGCAACCGTTTCGCCAGCCTTTAGCGCGCCCCGGTCGCCAAGCCCGTGCAACGCCGTGCCGTACGTGATCGCAATCGCGCTCGCTATCTCATCACTCACCCCGTCAGGGATCGCGACCAACAAGCTGGCTGCCACAACGACCCGCTCGCGCGCGCCGCCATAGCCCACATAAGCCATCACCCGCTCCCCCGGACGCCACCCGGTCACACCGGGACCAACGGCCTCCACGACCCCAGCAATTTCCCCGCACGGCGAAAACGGCAGCTCCGGCTGCCTCTGATACTTACCGGCTATGATAAGCGTATCGAAAAAGTTGAGCGCCGCCGCCTTGACCCGCACGACAACCTCACCCGGCCCCGCCACCGGATCAGGAATATCCTCGATGACCAGCACCTCCGGCCCGCCGAGCGTCTTGCAAAGCACTGCTTTCATGAAGATTTCCTGCCGATTGTTATCGCGTCGATTGGCACCGGGAAGCGATGCTCTCAAACATGGTATGGTACGCGACACCCCCGATGATCAAGAGAACCACTGCAATGCCCCACCCCAATTGGCCTCCTCTTCCGCGCGGATATTTCGCGATCGGCGCTGAACGGATGTCTAAATCGATGAACCTGGGCAACCTGATGCGGTCGGCCCATGGCTTTGGGGCGCATTTCACGTTTACCGTCGGCGCAACCTATCAAGCGCTGGAGGCCCACGCCGACACCTCCAAAGGCCAGTTGCACTTGCCCCACTACAACTGGGCGGGCCTCGATCAGATGGCGCTTCCCAATGGCTGCAAACTCGTCGGCATCGAACTGATGGACGACGCCATCGATTTGCCTAGCTTCCGCCATCCCTTGCGCGCCGCTTATGTGCTAGGCCCCGAACGCGGATCGCTATCGCCGGAACTGCTGGCAAAATGCCACTACTGCGTGAAAATCCCGACGTCGTTTTGCGTCAATGTTGCAATGGCTGGCGCAATCGTGATGTACGATCGGGTCAAGTCCCTCGCCCGCTTTGCCGACCGCCCATTGAGCGAAGGCGGCCCAACGCCAGAAGCCATCGCCCGCGCTATTGCCCCCACCGGCCACCAGAACGGATCCTGAGCCCGCATGAAGCCCAAATCCGTCAAATTACGCGACGCCACTCACCCAAACACCCACCCCCTTTCGTCATCCCAGCGAAGGCTGGGACCCAAGCATCCAACAATTTGGCTTAAGGATCGGCACCGCCTGAGCGCTGCAGCCTTGCTAATTGTGACGGCGTGCTTGCCCGCAAGCCCGTCCCACGCCGCCACCGTCGTTGGCACCTATAACGATTGGACCCTCTATTCCAACGCGGACGATGCCAATAAAATTTGCTTCCTGGCCAGCACGCCCGCCGCCACCGAGCCCGCCAACCTGAAGCGCGACCCAGCCCTGCTTTACATCTCAGCCTGGCCCAAGGACGGCGTGAAATCCGAAGTCAGCATCAAACTCGGCTTCCCCGTCAAAAAATCCCCTGACCCCGTCGCGGGCATCGTCGGATCGTCCCCCGCAAGCTTCAAACTCTTCCCCAAAGACGACCGCGTCTACGTCTCGGATCAAACCCAGGAATTGAAGCTTCTCGAAGCCATGAAAAAAGGCTCCAAGCTGACGGTCCAAGCCGTCTCCGAACGCGGCACCACCGTCACCGATACCTACTCCCTCAACGGCTTCGCTGCCGCAATCCAGGCCTTCGCCGTCGGCTGCCCCTAGATTGCTACCGGGAAAAGCATAGGCACTCGTCCACTGCTTCCCCGGACGGATCTGCGTAGCCCAAGGGACTCCCGATCTTCCAAGACCGGCTACTAACAATAGTCCGGCAAAACAACAATTACCTCCGCCGCAACTGCACGTACATCGCGCCCTCGCCGCCATGCCCGATGGCGGCCTGCGTGTAGCTCACCACAATCGCCCGTAGCTCAGGCTCGCCCAGCCAGCGCGGCACGTTTCGGCGCAGGACGCCGCGTGGTTCGTCGCGTCCGTGATCATGAACGTGCGGGTCGCCATCGTCGCTGAACCAGCCTGTCCGTCGCGGCGCGCCTTTGCCGGTAATCACCAGCACCCAGCGCGCACCCTTCGAGTAACAGGAAAACAAAAACCGCCGCAGCGCCGCATGCGCCTCGTCCTGGTACATCCCATGCAAATCAATCCGCGCATCGATCTCGATCTGCCCGTTTCCAATCCGCCGCGCGCTTTTGCGGTCGAACGCGGCCAATTCCGGCGTCTTAGCCGGTTTCTTGGCAACCACGGGAGCCGCGGGCAATCCCGGCAACGCCACGGCGGCTTCAACCCCCTTGGCCTTCTTTCGTGCCTTGACCGCGACGGGCTCGAACACCGCCTCATCGGCCCCATCGAGCACCCGCCCTTTAGCCTTGCGCAACGGCTTCATCGAGGCCGCCGCGTGATCCCACAGTTCCTGTTCTTCATCGCTGAGACCCGTCTTGGTCCGCCGCCCCCGCCCGCCCCCGCCGCTCATCACGGCTCCACGGGCAAAAGCACGTAAAACGTCACCGAATGCTTGGTCACCCCCGCAAGCGCCATTGCTGCGTCCCCGGTGCCGAAATAAACGTCGCCCCGTTCCGGCCCCTTGATCGCCGACCCCACGTCATGCGCGACCATCAACCGATTGAGCCCACTAGCCGCCACATGGGTCATCCCCGGCGCACTCACATAAATCGGCAAGCCCAGCGCATGAAACGCCGTATCGACCGCAAGGCTGCGCCCTTCATGCAATGGCGTTCCCAGCACCCCCACCGGATGATCCCCCTCAAGCGCCCGGAAAAAAACAAAACTCTCGTTGCGCCATAAGACCGGACGCGCCCGCACCGGATCGGCCCGAAGCCAATCGCCCAAGCTCTGCAGCGTCAGCCCATCTGCCGTAAGCACACCGTCATCGATCAGCACCCGCCCGACCGACGTGTATGGATGCCCGTTCTTACCGTCGTACGTGACCCGCATTTGCAGCCCACCCGGCAACGCAATCACACCCGAGCCCTGCACCTGTAAAAAGAACGCGTCCACCGGGTCAGCGACATAACATTGCTCTAACCCAAGCCCGGCCAGCGCCCCCTCCTCGATCTGCCGCCGCGTCGCATAGGGCTCGACGCCTGACGCCGTCCGCCGCACATGGGTCAGCCCGGCACTCTTGGCCCCGCGCTCGCTCTCTGCCACCACATTCTCAAGATCGGCTGGCCGCCGGTAAATCGGCACACCAAATTGCGCCGTCCGCTCCAGCGATCCCGCAAGCACCGGCTCATAGTACCCCGTCAGCAATCCCCGCGCACCGCCATGAACAACCCGGTGAGGCCGGAAATGCGCTTCAAAGAAAACCCGCGCCTGATCGACCGTGACAACACCAGACGCACTGGCCTCAGCCCGACCGACAGCCCCGCCCACAACGTGCGCAGAGGCGCCAAACGCGGTAAACGCTGCCCAATGATCGTCACTCGCCCACCCGGGAAGGTCGGCGAACGAGACCGGCTCATATCGAAAATCAGGCAGCGTCATCGGTCGCGATCCGGCGCAAAGAGGTAATTCCAAACCGCATAAGTACTGACTTATGCATGACGGTATCCGCGCGTGGGGTCGCCTCGCCGCAGGCGATCTTTCAGATCGACGCGGCGTCGATGCGAAGCATCGCAGAGCGATGACGCGCAAAGCCAAGAGAATACCAGCCCGCAGCCTGTCGAACGAAGAGTCAAAACTTCTGCGGGCTGGTATTGAGCCCGCCCTACGCAGCGGATCGCATCCTTCTATCAGAATCAGTCGTGAAAAAACAATGCCTTACGGCTCTTGCGTCGCCACAACCCGCCAATTGAGATTCTGCCGCGCCTTCGCCGACGATACGTCACGGCTAAACGTCCACACGTCCGTGACTTCCCGGATCTTCTGCGGATCGCCGCCGGTCACCGTCCCTGTCCGGTCACGCGTCGCCGTAATCAATTGGCTGACAAACCGCACCGTCACGTTCGCAACGCCGTTCTTCGTCTCGGCTTCGACAATATCGGCCTTGTTGATGCCGACGAAACTCTGGTCGATCAGCTCACCGCGCTTGTCTCGCGCCGCCATCTCAGCCACGAACTCGTCGTTGACCTCCCGGCTGAGCAGATCCTTGAGCGTACGGCGATTGCCTTCGGCAAATGCCGTCACGATCATCTCATAGGCCTGCCGCGCACCCTTCACGAACGTGGCGGGATCGAAGCTGGGATCGAATTTGTAGATATCGAACAGCCCGCGGCCCAATGCGGCATCACCGCCAGCAAACGACAAGAACCGCTGCTCGGCGTCCGCCACGGCGACATCGCCAACCGGCACACCTTCAGCCGCAGCAACCGCCTCCCGTCGCGGCATGGCGACGACTTTACCATTATCCCCGCTAGCAGCCCGCCGGTTACGTTCGGCGTTCATCCGTTCCGCACGCCGCTCTTCGCCGTTATCGCTGTCTTTTCCAAGTACGCTGCGCAGCTTCAAAATCGCCAGCACCGCACCGACGATCGCCAAGAGCGTAAACAAGTCCAGTTTGCCATCCATGATGAGCTATAGCCTTCTGTTGGCGCAAACATCTGTCGCCGGATGTGAGGCATTTTTTTTGCCGGACCTTGGGTGGGCGAACGAAACGCGCACTCAGGTCGTCAATCCAGCTGAGCGCAAAAGCTTGCAGACACGCCGAGAACCACTGATATTGATTTAAGGTACATGAGAGCTAAAGCCAACCACCATAAGCGTTCACAATGCAACGTAATAACGGTGACCGGTCGTGTTTAGGTGTATCTAATGATGGAATGGGCCGCCTCAAAGGCGTTCCCCAGGAGACAGGTTGTCCCATGCCCTCCCTGGGCCTGATAATATTACTGCTGCTGGTGGCCCTGCCTCTGCTTGAGATCGCGGTCTTGATCAAGATCGGCTCGATCATCGGCATCTGGCTGACCCTCGCCATTATCGTCACGACCTTCTTCCTTGGCACCTGGGTCGTACGGCTGCAGGGCCTAGGCGTCGCAAAACGCTTCATGGCCGCCTCGCGTTCGGGCGAACCCCCTGTCGAACCGATGATGGAGGCGATGCTATTGATGTTTGCCGGCGGCTGCCTGATCGCACCCGGCTTTATCACCGACTCCATCGGTCTCATGTTGCTCATCCCAGTTGTGCGCCAACTCACCGCCCGCTGGATCATAGCCCGTGGCTTTCCGCTCACCGTCCAGATGAGGCAATCTCGCACCCGCCAGCGTCCACACGGACCCAGCACCCGCCCAAATCACACTCGCTCAGGACCCGCCCCCACCATCGAAGCCGACTACGAACGCATAGACGAAAAACCACTCAAGCCCGGCCCAAATCCGCGCCCCGGCGAACCTTCAGCATAAGAATTCATGCCCCGGCCCGCATGGCAATTGCCCAACCCTGCGACGCGTGCTAGCGAGCCATCCAACGGACAACCAGCGGCGAAACAAATCGCCTGAGAGGGAAACACCATGGCGAAGAGCAGCCCACCCGCAGAAGCCCAGCAGCCGCAGATGCATGCGCAGGTCGTCGGCCAGTTCATCCGCGATTTGTCGTTTGAAAATCCCAACGTCACCCGTCTTCTCGACGGCCCAGGTGACAATCCCAACCTCAAAATCGAGGTCAACGTCAACGCCGAACGCGTACGCCCCGACCTGTTCCAGAGCGCGATCGATTTCAAAGCCCACGCCACCAACAAAGAGGGCACCATCTACATCATGGAGTGCGTCTACGGCGGCCTGTTCAAACTCCAGAACGTACCCGAACAGGCGATGGAGCCGTTCCTGCTCATCAACTGCCCCACGATCCTGTTCCCGTTCTTGCGCCGCCTGGTGGCCGACATCACCCGCGAAGGCGGCTTCCCCCCACTCCTGCTCGACCCCATCGACTTCGGCGGTCTCTACGTTCGCCGCCAGCAGGAACTTGCCAACAAGCAAGGCAAATCGAGCTGACGAACAAGACGTTCGCGTATTGTGTACGTTGACGGCGCACACCACATATGCGAATCATGAGTCGGCGCGCTTATTTTAATTAGAAACGCAAGTCAAGCGTGCCTATGAATCGCATTGCACAGGTGACGCCTTGAAGAAGATTGATACGAATCGGGTCGCTAAGCTTGTAATCAACACGCTGAGTAAGCGGTTAAAAGGCTTGGAAATTGTAAAAGTCAACGTCGTACCCGATCTTGACCGGGATGGCGACGATATTTTACGCATCGGCATTATTTTCAAGGGTGAACTGAGGGAAGCAGACGCCAAGCTCATCGCTGGTGCCACTCGTGAAATTTGGCCTTTAATTGAAAGCGAAATAGAAGACGATCTTTTCCCGCTCCTGTCATTCGTTTCAAAAGTTGACTACGATCGCGGGCGAAAATTTGAAATCCATTGATTTTTTGGACGCCGCCAATGATCTATTGACCGGCAAATCGAGGCCCCGACAAGCCAATCTTAGAAGGGCGTGTAGTTCAACCTACTACGCCCTTTTTCATACGCTATGTGATTGCTGTGCAAGCACATTAGTTGGATTAAAAACCAAGCGGGCGTGGGCTCAAGCCTATCGGTTTTTAGACCATGGTCCGACCAAGAATAAATGTAATGATGTGAAAATCATGAGATTGTTCCCAAACGACATTCAAGATTTTGCAAACATGTTTATTGCCATGCAAGAAAAACGTCATAACGCGGATTACAATCCGACTGCATACTTCCATAAATCAGAAGTCGAAGCAGATATCAAAGCAGCAAGAGCAGCGATAGAGGCCTTTCGCCAAACTAAATTGAGTGATAGACGAGCTTTTTCAGCTCACATTGCCCTATCGAAAAGATAACTGATACGTCACTCCCCAAACCGCCCCCACAGCGCCTTGTCGCCCAACTGCGCAATAAACGCTGCATGAGCTGCAAGATCAGCGTCCGTCAACCGTTGCGGCAGAGGCACCGGACGCGGCAGCGCTTTCACGGCGGCATTCCCCCGGCCATTGCTCCCGCCGCTCGCCGCCCCTTTGCCACTCGACAAGCCGAGTGCTGCTTGCCGCTCACCAAGCAGCTCCATGTAGACTTCGGCTAGCAGCAGGCTGTCCATCAACGCGCCGTGCTTGACGCGCTTGGTATTGTCGATGCCGTAGCGTTTACACAGCGCGTCCAGCGTATTGGGACCAGCCGGATGCTTGCGCCGCGCCATCGCCAGCGTATCGACGACCCGCACCATGCTGATCGGCTGGCGCTTGACGCGCGTCAGCTCGGCGTTCAAAAATCCGATATCGAAATTCGCGTTGTGAATGACGAGCGTGTCGCCGCCGATGAAATCCACGAACGCGCCCGCAACTGCCGCAAACAAAGGCTTGTCCTTCAAGAACTCCGTCGAAATCCCATGGACGTTCTGCGCTTCGATGGGCACGTCGCGCTCGGGATTGATGAAAACGTGATAGTCCTTGCCCGTCGGCAAACGATTGAACAGCTCAACGCAACCAATTTCAATCAGCCGGTCGCCGTTCTTGGGATCAAGGCCGGTCGTTTCCGTATCGAGTACAATTTCGCGCAAAGTCTCAGGCTCCCCAAACCGTTGCAAAGGCCGACCCACGCCTGCCCGCAAGCTTTTGGAGAATTTGATCGATTTGTACCTGCGTGTCTGTGATCGCCCCGGTCGTATCCACCACAAAGTCGGCCCGCGCGCGCTTTTCAGCGTCACTCATCTGCCGCGCAACAATCATATCGAACTTTTCCCCGCTCATCCCGGGCCGCGCCATCACCCGGGCCCTCTGGGTCGCCGCATCCGCCGACACCACAATCACCACATCGACCATTTTGTCGGCACCCGTCTCAAACAACAGCGGAATTTCCAGCACCGCTTGCCGCGCACCGCGTTTCTGCTCGGCCTTCAAGAACGCGCGTTCCGCGTCCCGCACCAACGGATGAATGATCGCTTCCAATCGGCGGAAAGCTTCGTCCCGCCCACCCAACGCTGCCGACAATCGCACCCGGTCAACGCTGCCGCTCGCCGTTGTGCCTGGAAACGCCGCCTCGATCAGTGGCACAGCGCCTCCAGCGTAAAGCGCATGAACCTGAGCATCGGCATCGAACACGCCGATACCCAGCGAGCGGAACTTCTCCGCCGCCGTCGACGTCCCCATCCCGATTGAACCCGTGAGACCGATGATGAGCATCACGCACCTACGATATCGG
>JANOVN010000483.1:0-4480 GCA_031417455.1 Hyphomicrobiaceae bacterium
CGACACCGAAGTCGCGACCAAACCCGGAGCAACAGCGGTACTGCCGCCTGCGGTCGTGGCTGCCGCTCCTAGTGTCCTTGTGCCACCAACGGCGGCGTTCAAGGATACACTTCCCCCCGTCGAGGGAGGAGCGCGGCCGGATTTGGCTGGCAAGCCACCTGAACAGACGGCACCGGTGACTTCTAAGACGCCTTCAGGCTCTTTGGCGGCCAAAAAGCCCAATACGGCTCCGGCCTGGAGCACGACGACTGACCAAGCCGCAGCTGGTCTATCGCCACCGGTTCCCGCTCCTGCGGAAGTCGCGATGATGCCACCGGAGGCGAACCCCAATGTGCCACGCCCCAGTGCGCCGATGGTTGCGCCCCCAGTGATGCCGGTAGAGGCCGATGATGGCTATACGATCGACGAAATCCGAGACGCAACACGCGGGTTCTTTGGTACCGTCTCGACCAGTCTCGCGGCGGTGATCGAGCACGCCTTCAAAAGTTCGGGGCGGCCGACCGGCTATATTCTGGGACAAGAGGGGGGCGGTGCGTTCCTGGGTGGGCTGCGGTATGGCGACGGTACGCTTTATGTGCGAACTGGCGGCACTCAGAAGATCTTCTGGCACGGCCCGTCTGTCGGCTTCGACGTTGGAGCGGCTGGCGCGCGGACGATGTTTCTCGTCTACAAAATGAAGCAGCCTGACGACTTGTTCCGGGTCTTTACCGGTTTGGATGGTTCGGCATTTGTGGTGGGCGGAGTGGGTCTGACGTTGCTGGGTGGCGGCGGAATGGTCCTTGCGCCCATCCGGTCCGGTATTGGCATGCGGCTGGGTGCAAACATCGGTTATCTGAGGTTCACGCCGACCCAAACTTGGAACCCATTTTGATATTTGCTCAAGTTCTGCAAACTCGTGGCGCTGGTGCGGTGCCCGTTGTGTGAAAAATTCATTCACAAATTTGCAAGAAGCAGCATAGATACGGGCGGTTTGGCGGCGAAGGGGAATTCGATCAGATGCTCAGTACCATGCGGGGCGCACTCGCCAGCCTTTTGGGATCATCTGGGAACGACAAGTTCACCGTACTTTTGCGGCGACTGTCGCAGACGGCCATGGAGGCTGCACGGCATTTTCGCGAAACGGGCGGACAGGACCTGAAGGGGACTATCGATTTCGAGCATAAGGCCGACCTGATCGTCGACGAAATCCGTGAACTGCTCGACAATTCGTTCATTATGCGGTTCGACATTCCAGACACAATGCGATTGAGTGACGACATCGACGATGTCGTAGACGGTATGCGCAAGGTTGCGTTGCATATCGATGCTTACAAGCCGTTACTAACGGAGATGAAGCCCGAAGTCATCGAACTGATGCAGCTATCGGAAACGATGCTGAAGGATGTGGATCAGCTCGTTGCGATGATGGCCGAACCTAGACTGTCGCTTGCGCGCGTCCGCGAAGTTGCCAACCGGGTGGACGAGGCGGAATCGCACGCCGACAAACTGGTTTCGGATTATGAGCGCAAGCTGGTGGCTCAGTATTCGGCACCGGGTGCGAATGCGCTTGGATTTATTGCATGGCACCAGTTGTTCCACCTGCTGGAGCAAATGACAGATGACGCCAATCATTGCGCGAAGCTCATCTTGTCCCTTGCCCGCAAGGAGGCTTGAGTGGGCTGGCTGACGATTGGGCTGTTCATCGCTCTATTCGCGGTGCTGGCCGCGGAATTCGTGAACGGATGGACGGACGCGCCAAACAGCATTGCGACAGTGGTCTCGACGGGCGTTATGACGCCACGACAGGCGATTGTCATGGCAGTGATCATGAATACGGTCGGTGCCATGGCCGGCACTGCAGTTGCAGCGACTGTGGGCAAAGGCATCGTTGCGCCTGCGGCCCTCACACTGCCAGCCATTACCTCTACGATGTTGTCGATTATTGCTTGGGGCGCGTTTGCTGCCCGCGTCGGGATACCCGTCAGCAAGTCCCATGCGCTGCTGGCTGGCCTAGCGGGCGCTGCGTTCGCTGGAGGGGGGCTCGATGCACTGCAGTGGAGCGGATGGCAGAAAGTCGGCATCGGGCTGGTTTGTTCGATTGCTTTCGGGTTCCTCGGCGCCTTGCTGATCGGGCGCCTTATCATGGCCGTCGCCGCGAATGCTCCCCCACATAAGGCCAAGCGACTGTTCGATCGCTTGCAGATGGCGTCGGCTGCTTTCATGTCGTTTAATCATGGGCTGAACGACGGACAGAAATTCATGGGCGTGTTTGCCATGACGCTGCTGGCGGGAGGTGCCACGACCGAGTTCATAATTCCCTACTGGGTGATCGTGGTCTGCGCTCTAACCATGGGCATCGGCACGAGCTTTGGGGGGTGGCGCATCATCCAAACCGTCGGTTTCAAGATGGCGCGGATCACATCGTGGCAGGGATTTGCCGCGACCATGGCGGCGTCGTCGACGATCTATGTTGCGTCTGCTTATGGCATTCCATTGTCGACCACGCACACGATTACGAGTGCCGTCATCGGTGCGGGTGCGGGTAAACGCACGTCTGATGTGCGTTGGGGAGTGTTGAAGAAGATTGTTTATGCGTGGTGTGCGACCTTCCCGATCTGCGCCACGCTGTCGTTTGTTGCTGCCACAATTGCCAACTATTTCTGGCATTGACGCTGGACGCCAACGCGGCCCAACTATCTCAACCGTTTTAGGCAAGGAGGACACCGGTTATTCCCAAGCTTCGCAGGAAACCGAACAATCAGATTGCTGCGGTCCCCGCACGGCGTGGTTTAGACGGACAGCTCGAGATTTTGCTGGTCACGTCGCGTGAGACACGCCGGTGGGTCATTCCGAAGGGCTGGCCGATGCACGACTTGGCCGATCATCTGGCAGCGGCGGAGGAGGCCTGGGAGGAGGCAGGTGTCAGGGGATCACTGGACGATACCGTGCTTGGGACCTTCACGTACGACAAACGGCGGCGCTCAGAAGTCGTGCCGCTTGAAGTAACCGTATACTTGCTGAAAGTGGTCGAGGTCTTCGACAAGTGGCCCGAATCGCACGAGCGCGAGCGGGCTTGGTTCAGCGTAACGGAAGCAGCCGAGGCCATAGCCGAACCCGAGCTTCGCGACATTATTCTAGCATTGGCAAAAGCATAACGCCCGAAGTATCATCCTGGAACTTGAAGCTGGAGCGATTGTCCGCCGCGCTTCACGCCTAGCTCCCAGACGCGCTGCTGGTCGCGAATTGCATTTTCCAGATCTATGACATTGGCGATTGGCTGCCGTCCGACATTCACGATGACGTCGCCTGGCTGAAATCCATACCGCGCGGCGACTGATCCTTGTCTGACCGAGATGATCACAGCACCGGTCGTGTCGTCGATGGAAAATTCGTCAGCGACGCTAGGCAAGAGATTTGCAACACGTGCACCGTCGAGGGGATGCTTGCCTGACAGATTACGCAGATCGTCTTTCGTCGGCAGCGGGGCGGGCTTTAACGACAACGTCAGGACAACAGGCTTGCCGCTCCGCATGACGTCGAGGGAAACGGTGTTGCCGACGCCTTTGGTTTGCAAGCGATACAGTACACCGCGACCATCGGTTGCCTCGAACCCGTCGACCCGCAAAATCACGTCGCCGGGCTGTAATCCAGCGTCGGCAGCCGGTCCGACATTGTTGACCCGGGTAACGACGGCACCCGTGATCCGGTCGAGACTTAAACCTTCGGCGATCTCGCGCGTTACGCCTTCAAGCTTTGCGCCAAGCCATGGCCGTTCCAGTTTTTTGCCCGACAGTGCACTTTCGAGATAAATCCGCACGAGGTTGGAAGGGATCGCAAAGCCGATGCCGTGGGATCCGCCGGAACGAGAAAAAATCGCAGTGTTGATTGCGACTAGCTTTCCCGACATATCCACTAGCGCGCCACCGGAGTTGCCGGGGTTGATGGCAGCATCGGTTTGAATGAAGACCGGCGAATCCGACGCTCCAATTTCGGTGCGGGCGAGGGCGGACACGATGCCGCTGGTGACGGTCTGACCAACGCCAAACGGATTGCCGATGGCGAGAACAAGGTCGCCGACTTCGAGGGTGTCGCTGTCTTCAAAGGTGAGGAACGGGAAGTGGCCGTCACCGCCTTCGATTCTGAGGATCGCGATGTCGTTCTTTTCGTCCTGGGCGATCACCTTGGCGTCGAATTCGCGCTTGTCAGCCAATGCGACACGGATTTCGGTCGCGCCGGATGCTTTGACGACATGGGTGTTGGTGACGATGATACCATCGGAGTTGACGATTACGCCTGAGCCGAGCGACGATTGAACGCGCTCGGAGGGTTGGCCGCCAAACCGGCCACCAAAGAACCGCTCGAATAGGGGATCGTTTGCAAAAGGTGATGCGAACGTCTTAACGCGTGAGCGGACATACACATTAACGACCGCAGGGGCCGCAGTGCGGACAATGGGGGCGAAAGAGTATTGCGCCATTTCGCGCGAGGGTGGCGCTACTCG
>JANOVN010000484.1:0-9463 GCA_031417455.1 Hyphomicrobiaceae bacterium
GCCGCCGTGCTCGGCTCAGCCGGCGCGGCTCAGGCTCAGGCGCAGACGCACAACTGGTCGGGCTTCTACGTCGGTGTGAACGGCGGCTGGGGTCAGGGCAAGTCCGACGCAAGGCTGAACGGCACCAACCAGGCCGGCAACGGAGTAACGCAATTAGCGTTTGATGTGCCCGGCAACTTCCTCGCGCCGGGCGCGGGCAGCATCAGCTCGGATCCGCAGGGCTTCATCGGCGGCGTGCAGGGCGGCTACAACTGGCAGATCGGCCGCACGGCGGTGGTCGGCGTCGAGGGGGACATCCAGTACTCCGACATCCAGGGCACGGGGCTGCGCTCGGGAGCTGCCTTTGGTAACACGGTCGCGACGACGACGCACCAGGACCTGAACTGGTTCGGCACGCTGCGCGCCCGCGCTGGTGTGCTGCTGGACGACAAGCTGCTGGTCTACGCGACCGGTGGTCTGGCCTTCGGCGACACCCGCAATTCGGCACAGATTACCCAGACCGGCGGCCCGGGGATAATTGCAGGTGTCTTCGCTGACGGCTCCGGGGTAAGTTGCATCGTCGGCCAGGCCTGTATGGCGGGCGCGCGCAGCGGCACGTCTCTGGGCTACACGATCGGCGCCGGCCTTGAGTGGGCGGTCACCAGCAACGTCCGGTTCAAGGCCGAGTGGCTGCACCTCAACCTCGGCACCGAGAACGTCGGCATGCGCAATCTGCCGCCCGTGCCAGGCGCTATTCCTGCCGCGATCAACGCCCGGTTCGACAACCAGTACGAGGTGTTTCGCGCGGGCCTGAACTACAAGTTCTGATGCCCGCGCTAGAGCACCACACCCGCCACCCGGAAGCCCGGCCCCCTCGTCCGGGCTTTTTGCTGTGCGACGTTCGCCCAGGCGGCTCGCGATATGTGGCCGATTTGCATGGCGTCGGCGGACGATTTCGCTGCCTAATGCTCACTTATGGCCCAAAGCGGCCCTTACACCCCTACCCCCCCAACCTCTCCTTCGTCAGCACCTTCGCCAGCTCAACCGCTGGCTGGTCGAACGGATCGAGCCCGAGCACCCGCCCGGCCAAAATCGTTTCGATCATGAAATGCATGAGCACTGCGCCGATCGCCCGCTCGTCGAGCACCGGAATATCAATCGTCCGCACCGGACGCCCGGCCCGCGCTAAGGCCTCCGGCATAGCATGTGCCTGCGCATCGACCACATCGCCGATCCGCTTGCCGCCCATGAACCCGATACCCGCCACCTTCGCCATACCCGGATCGATCACCGGCCCCGTCCCCGCCGTCGCCGTCCGCACAATCGTCAGAAAATGCTCGCGCGGCCCATCCATGAACAACTGCAACTGGCTATGCTGATCGAGCGGCCCCGTGGCCCCAATCGGGCTCGTCCCCTCGCCGCCCTTCCCCAGGCTCTCCGCCCACAACTGCACATACCATTCCGACAGCTTCCCCAGCCGGTCGCAATACGGCATGAACACGTTGATTCGGATGCCGCGCTCCTTGGCGAGCCCGATGGCAACTGCCGCCCCCAACGCTGGCGCAAAATCCGCCGCCGACTTCGCAGCCATCAACGCATCGACCACCGACTTGGCGCCCGCCCGCACCGCTCGCACATCGAGCCCCCGCGCAAGGGCTGGCAACAATCCCACATTCGACAGCACCGAAAACCGCCCGCCAATCCCCGTCGGATGATCGAGCAATGGAATCGCGAGCGAAGTGAACAGATCCCGCAACCCGTTCGCACGGCCTTTAACGCCCGGCTCGGTCACACCGAGAAACATCTTGGGGATCTGTGATTCAAGCCCGGCCGCCTTGACCGCCGACAGCGCAGCGATAGCCTGCCCCAGCGTCTCCGAAGTCCCGCCCGATTTCGACGTCACCACAAACCGCGTCGAAGCCAGATCGAGCTCTGCCAGCGCGCCTGCCAGCGTGTCGCCATCCAGGTTGTCATAAAACCGCGTGCGAGGCCGCTTGGATTTGTTCTTGGGCTGCGCACCGGGAATATTCCACCCCGCCATTTGCGCCAGAACCTGCCCGCCAAGCCCCGACCCGCCAGTGCCAAAAAACACAATCGTTCGGGCATCCACCGACAGCTTCGCCAGTGCAGCCTCCGCCGCAGCAATATCCGCCGTCTCGCTCACGATGGACAACAGTTCAAGCCGTTTTTCCTTAGCGTCTGCCTTCAGGCGCGCCATCTCCGGCTCAAGCTTCGCCACCCAATTGGCCAGTTCCACGCCATGCAACCCATGGGTCCCAATCGCCCCCGTCAGACAGCCCGAAAGCGATTGATTATAAGTATGCGCGCGCGAGGGCATGGGATCTCCGTAGCCAGATTTAAGCGCACAAATACCCGCTTTCCCCCTTCCAGCCAAGCAAACCGTCCCGCTTGCCGGCAGGGTATCATACCGTCGCGCAGAAGTTCTGACTCTTTGGTTCGTCGGCTGCGCGACGGTATTCTCCTTTGTTTGCGCGTGGCCGCCCCACCAACCCCACGCGCGGATACCAACGCGAATAAGTCAGTACTTATGCGCGTTGGTATCAGTTCCCATGCTCCACCTATCCCCTGCCCGTCGTCGCGAAGCGATGCTCCGCATCGACGCGGGAAGGGTTAGGGTGGGGGTTGCTCCAGTCAAAATTAGAGATTTCGCTTGCCCCTCAGCCCTCCCCACAAGGGCGAAAAGCGCATACAAAAGCGACAGGAGCGCATCAAACGACGCACTCCTTCACGATCCCCTGGAAGGCACAGCTCACCCCTTCGGCGGCATGCCCACCGGCTTGCCGACAATCGTCACAATCAAACCGTCGGTCTGGAGCAACTTCGCCGCCACCCGCTTGACATCGGCCATCGTCACCGCATCCACCAGCGCATTGCGCTTCTCGACATAATCGATGCCGAAATCTTCCTGCAACAGCCCAAGCAGCTGTGCCGCGATCTTCGCGTTCGTGTCAAACCGGAGCGCATACGATCCCGTCAGATAGCTCTTCGCATTGGCGAACTCGGTTTCCGTCGGCCCCCCGTCCGCCATCCGCTTCAACTCGGCGCGGATGACATCCAACGACTGCGCAATCGACTCATTCTTCGTGGCAACGCCACCGGCAAAAATCGACGCGTTCTGATACGGCTGAATGTAGCTGTACACCGAATAAGCGAGCCCGCGCTTTTCGCGCACCTCCTCCATCAGCCGCGACGCAAACCCGCCGCCGCCCAGAATCTGGTTCACGATAAACGCCGGCATGAAATCGGCATCCTTGCGGGCCATCGCCGGCAACCCGAACACCGCCACCGACTGCGGCACGTTCATCTCGATCACGCGCTGCGATCCGCCCGCGATTTTGGTTTTCGGCACGTCGACAAGATCGGCCTGGGCCGGAAGCGCCCCAAACACCGTGTCCAGTGCCTTACCCAGATCAGCCGCCGTAATGTCGCCGACGGCCACGATCTTCAGGTTGCTCTTGGCCAAGTTCTTCTTGGTGTACCCAAACAGATCATCGCGCGTAATCTTGGCAAGGCTTTCCGGCGTCCCATTCGCTGGCCGCGCATACGGATGCCCGGCAAACGCCGTCGCATACCATTCCTTGCCGGCGACCTTATCAGGATCGCGCGCCGCATAGACGAGCCCGGCCAATAATTGTTCGCGCACCCGGTCCACCGCATCGGCCTCAAACCGCGGCTTCGTCAACGCCATCCGCAACATATCGAGCGACTTGTCCCGATTGGCAGTCAGCGTTTCAAGATTACCGTACAGCGCGTCCTTGCCATCCTCGAAGCTCATCCGCATGGCAAGCTCTTCCATGCGCTGCTGGAACTGCTCCGAAGTCAGATCGCCCGCACCCTCGTCCATCATTCCGGTGATGAAATTGGCGAGCCCTTCCTTGCCGGCGGGGTCCTGCGAATTCCCGCCCACGAACGCGAACTTCAGCGCCAGCATCGGCACCGAATGTTCTTCCACGAGCCAGGCTTCAATGCCGCCCGGGCTTTTGACCGTCTGAATTTTCATAGCGCGCGCCGGATGACTGAGGGTGACAAAACCAACCAGCGTAGCAACAGCCATCAAAACGGCAGCGCTCACGCGAGCAGAGCGGCGAAGTTTGGCAAGTCCGTTGAATGACATCATGGCGCTTACCTCGTCGTCTGAGCTGCGGCCGGAACAGGCGGCACATCCGCCCGTTGCCCGCCCTCTGCCGTCGGCACCAGCACCCCGGTTACCGACTTCTTGATGTCCAAGAACGCCGCCGCCGCAGCTTTCACGTCATCGACGCTCACCTTGGCAATCGCATCCGGCCAGTTGTCCGTCTGCTCCAGCGTCCGGCCCACGACGAGGTTCCAGCCATAGCGCCGCGCAAGCGTCGCCTGATTGTCGCTCTCGTATACATAATCGGCGATGAACCCGTTCTTTGCCCGCTCGAGTTCGGCCTCGGTCACGCCATTGGCAATGACGTCTGCAATCACCGCATCGATCTCGGCCTCGAGCGCCTCAACCGGCTGCCCATCGACAGCAATTGCCGAAAGCGACAGCGACCCGTAATCCAACCCGCCACCCGAGTAATACCCGCTGGCACTCGGCGAAATCTTCTTTTCCATGACGAGACGCTTGTACATCCGGCTGGTCGAGCCCTGCGCCATGATCTTCATCAGCAAATCGAGCGCTTCAGCTTGACCGGGCTTGGCAGTGACGTAGCTCGGCACCTGATAATACCGCGACAGCGATGTCTTGCCCGCGCGGGGATCTTCCAGTCGCAACCGCCGTGCGGCCCGTTGCGGTGGATCCATCGGACGCACCCGGGGCGCGCCCACGGCACTGTTGGCTGGCACCTGGCCGTAGGTCGCCTCAGCCATCGTCTTGACCTCGTCGGGCGTCACATCGCCCGACACGATCAGGATCGCATTGTTGGGCGCATAGTACCGCTTGTAGAATGCCATGGCGTCGGCCGGCGACAGCTTCGCCATCTCATGCATCCACCCGATCACCGGGATCTTATAGGGATGCGACATATACAGCGCCGCGTTCATCTGCTCATCGAGCAGCGCATTCGGACTATTCTCAATCCGCGACCGCCGCTCCTCTAAGATGACGTTGCGTTCGGTCAGAACTTCCTTTTCGGTGAGCTTTAGGTTCACCATCCGGTCGGCTTCCATGCCCATCACGGTCGCTAGGCGGTCCTTGGCCACGCGCTGAAAATACGCAGTCGCGTCATGACCGGTAAACGCGTTGTCCTGGCCGCCAAGCCGCGATACGATCTTGGAAAATTCCCCCATCGGGATCTTGTCGGTCGACTTGAACATCAAGTGTTCGAGAAAATGCGCGATCCCCGAAACGCCCGGCGGCTCATCGGAAGCACCGACCCGGTACCAGACCATGTGCGTGACGACTGGCGCCCGCGTATCGGGCACCACCACCACCTGCATGCCATTGGCGAGCTTAAACTCGGTGGCTTTAGAGACGGGTTTCGCCATCAGCGTGGCATGCGTAAAAGCGAGCATCAAGACCGCCATGGACAGAAGGATAAGGTGGGATCGGGGGGACCGGCGCGAGTTCGAAGAACCCGAAACTCCGCCGCAAAAGGTCATCATGAGGATTTTCTCTGCTTGGGCGCGAACATGCCCCGATGTTGTGCGAGCCGCCCGCGATGTCAAATGACATCGACTCCATGTCAGCCAATGCAGCCAACCGCAGACCAGTAGGCAGCCCAATTAGGTAGGCCACGCGACGCTCTATCTGAGCGAAATATCCAGCGATATACCTGACTATTCGCCCGAATTCATAGCCTTGACCAAGCCAAGCGCGCTTGGGCGGCACGAACCCAGCGGACCGGTCGCCGCATCGGCATTTTGATCGCCGCGTTGCTTGGCCTGTTCGTAATTGACCTTGCAATACTCGCGCTGCTTCGCCTCAAGCGCCGACTTGTCCACCACCTTTTTACGGTCGTGATCCTGGATTTGCGCCAGATCGCCATCGGGCACTGCAGCCGAACCCGGCTGCGGCAGGTTATCCAGCCCCGGCGGCACAACCAGTCCAGGACGCGCCGCAATCTTGGCGCTTTCGTTCGCACCCCCGCTGCCGACAAGTCCGCCGATCGCGTCGAACACCTTACCGTTGAGCTGCACATCGCCAGCCCCGCACGCCGACAGCGAAACCGCCACCGCGCCGCAAACGGCCAATCGTCTTGCAATCACAAGGGCGGCGGAACACTGGAAAGCGGAAAATTGGAAAGCGCGCATCACGTCATCTCCCGGCGGCAAAAGGTGGCCGCAATCGAATCGTGCTGAATCGCACTAACCTTAGCCGCTACAAAGGCTTTGCGGCATCATTGCGACTCGTCTGCCATGAGTCATACAGCAGGCCAACAACCCCGGCAACTATGGCAACGTCAGCGATATTAAAGACATACCAAGAATACCCGAATGCGTGCAGCAGGAAGAAATCTGCAACCCCTCCCAGTGTGACCCGGTCAATCCCGTTCCCGATTGCCCCGCCCAGGATCAACGCCAGACTGACCGCCATCAGTTTCGTTTCCGCCGCCCGCGCGATCGCAATCCACAGCCCGACACTGGCCACCAGCGCAAACGCCGCCAGCGCCAACTGCCCCTGCGTCGTCGCCATATCGAGCATCGAATAGCTGATCCCGGTATTCTTAACGAACACCAAATCGAGGAACGGCAGCACCGCCACCCGCCCCTTCTCGATGATCTTATACCCCAAGATCATCCACCACTTATGCGCTTGATCCACAACCGCAACACTAGCCGCAATCGCCAGCGCCACCCCCGAATACCGCCCCCACAACCAAGCCTTCGTCACAGCAGCACTCATCGTTCCCATCCATCTATTACTTTTGCTCTCCGGGCGAGCACCCACCTTTTTCGTCATGGCCGCGTCGGCGGCCACCCACGCCAACCATCAGCCAGGACGCTGTTGAAGGACGTGCGCCGCCATATTCCCACGCTCATGCCTTCCCCTTCCTCGCATCAAACGCCCTGACTGCCGCCGCATCGCGCGTCGACAATTCGGGGAACTCGGGATCTGACCCGACATCCATTGTGATCCGCCACGACCGCGCGCACTTCCGGCCCTGCGCCAGTGCAGGCACCACGCCCACCCCCGGCACGTCCAGCAACGTGAACGCGCCTTCGGGCGCCGCCCGGTTGATGACCTTGATCCCGCTCGTGATGCACACTTCGGCCAGATCCACGCCGCCCAGCGCATGCTGGAACGACGCATTCGTCACGTAAACTTCGGGCGCTGCCTCAAGGCTCGACCCGATTCGCTTCCCCGCCCGCTCCAACTCCAACGCGCCCGTCACAACACGCCGGACCGCCTTCACGCCGGCCCACTTCGCGTCCAGCTCATCATCACGGTACTTAGCAAGACCCGCCGGGAACTCCGTCATATGCACACTTGAAGCGCCTTTCGGCCGGAACGCCATCCAAGCCTCATCCGCCGTAAACGCCAAAATCGGCGCAAGCCAGCGCAACAGCGCATCGCACACCGTATCGATGACCGTCAGCGCCGCCCGCCGCGCCGGGCTCGAAAGCGGTTCGCAATACAGCGTGTCCTTGCGGATATCGAAATAAAACGCCGACAAATCGGTGTTCATAAATTGAGCAAGCACCGACACGACCTTGCGGTAATCGTAAGCATCGTATGCCGCCCGTACCTCGCCATCGACCTCCGCCAACCGATGCAGCACCAGCCGCTCCAGCTCCGGCATGTCGCGCACCGCCACCGGCTTGCCGTCATAGTGCGCCAGATCGCCGAGCATCTTTCGGATCGTGTTGCGCAGCTTGCGATAAGCGTCGCTCGCCCCTTCGACGATCTTGGGCCCAAACCGGATATCTCCGGTCGTATCGGCGGACGCAACCCACAGCCGCAGAATATCCGCGCCCGATTTCTTTATCACATCTTGCGGCGACAGCACGTTGCCGAGCGACTTCGACATCTTCTCCTCGCCCTTTTCATCAAGGACGAACCCGTGTGTGAGCACCACATCGAACGGCGCATGTCCCCGCGTCCCGCACGACTCGAGCAGCGACGACTGGAACCACCCGCGATGCTGGTCCGACCCTTCTAAGTACATGACTTGATCGCTGCCACCAGCCACCTTCCGCTTGATCCCCGCCAACGACGGAAACGCCTTTGGATCATCCAGTGTGAACGCGTGCGTCGACCCTGAGTCAAACCACACGTCGAGCACGTCGCGCACCATCTCCCACTGCGCCGGATCGTATCCAAACGGCGTCAAAAACCGCTCCGCCGCCCCGTCCTTGAACCACGCATCCGCCCCCTCACCCGCAAACGCCTCGACAATCGCCCCGTTCACTCGTGGATCGCGCAACACATCAGCTTCCTTGTGCGCACCCAAAGAACTGGCGTGATCCGCCTTGGCGACAAACACCGCAATCGGCACGCCCCACGCCCGCTGACGCGACACCACCCAGTCCGGCTTGGTCTCAATCATCGCCGTGATCCGGTTCCGCCCCGCCGCCGGCACCCACTGCGTCTCGGCGATACCCTCAAACGCCAACGACCTCAGCGTCGGCAGATTTGGAGCACCCTTCACTTTCTTCTCCCCCTGGGGAGAAGATGCCCGTTGATGCGAAGCATCACCCTGCAAAGCCGCCGCAGATGAGGGGTTGTCTGCGGATAGCGCGGAGGTTGCCTCCCCCCTCACCCTAACCCTCTCCCCAGGGGGAGAGGGAATCCGAGCGTCACTTCCCATCACAAACGGCCGATCCATCGCAATGAACCACTGCGGCGTATTCCGGAAAATCACCGGCTTCTTCGACCGCCACGAATGCGGATACTGATGCTTCAACCGCCCGCGCGCGATCAGCGCCCCAGCATCCGACAGCGCCTTGATCACCGCATCGTTCGCATCTCCCTTGGAGCCATCCTCCTTGAGCACGCGCTTACCCTCAAACCCCGGCGCTTCCGCAGTCATTACCCCATCCGGCCCCACCGTAAACGGAATCGACGTATCGATCCTCCGCTTGCGCAACTCCACCTGCTTGGCCGTCCAGATGATGTAGTCATCCGTCCCATGCCCCGGCGCCGTATGCACAAACCCCGTCCCGGTATCATCCGTCACGTGATCGCCGTCGAGCAGGGGAATGGGGAAATCATATCCGCCATCAAGCCCACGGAGAGGATGAAAGCAGACCATGCTGTTCAACGGCGAACGGACATCACAAAGTCTCCTATATCCTTCGGCCTCGATCTTCGCCGACTTCATCACATCAGCAACGAGTTTATCCGCAAGGATGTATTTTTCGCCAACCTTTGCCCAGTTGTTCTCAGGCGCCGCCGTGACCTCATACAAACCATAGCCGATCCGCGACGAGAACGAGATCGCCCGGTTGCCGGGGATGGTCCACGGCGTCGTCGTCCAAATAACAACGCTGGCCTCGTCTAACCAACTCGCTTGTTCATTCGGCTCGGTGCCTTCTCCTTCGTAAAATGCGT
>JANOVN010000485.1:0-2726 GCA_031417455.1 Hyphomicrobiaceae bacterium
CCAAGGGCATGAACCGCGTGAGCGCTGGCAACTACGGCGGCAAGCTCGGCCAGCACCATTATCACCTGCGGGAGCTCGTCTGATGAGCCAACTGACCCTCAAACTCAGAGCCGCGCCGTCCGGCCGCATCGACTTGTCCGGCCTCGCGCCTGCCCTGGCGGCAGGAGCAACATTAACCGCTATCGGCCAGCTCCCAGTCGCCCATGGGGTCCGCCTTTCTGACGTCTTTACCGTTTCCGGCACCACCGGCGGCACCGTCACCATCGCGGGCAGTTCGGAGCGAATTGACGGCATCGGTGCAAAACTGACCAGCGGTTCCCTCATCGTCGAAGGTGACGTTGGCGCAAACGCTGGCGCTGGCATGACGTCCGGCAAACTCGAAATTCGCGGCTCCGCTGGGCCCTACCTCGGCTCCGGCATGAAAGGCGGCATTGTTCACGTGACCGGCAATGCTGGCGACTACATCGGCGGCGTCGCAGCAGGCCACCGCTTCGGCATGACCGGCGGATACGTCGTCGTCGACGGCAACATCGGCGCGCGTGCCGGCGACAAGATGCGCCGCGGCCTGATCCTCGCCCGTGGCAAAGCTGGCGACGCATGCGGCTCCCGCATGGTCGGCGGCACCATCGTCGCCGAAGGCGGCTTTGGCGCCAACGCCGGCCAGCTCATGCGTCGCGGCACCCTGATCGGCCCCAAGGTCGAGCGCATGTCGTCAACCTTCGCCGACTGCGGTCTTCACGAACTCGTGATCTTAGCCGTCATGTTCCGCGCCTGGACCCACGAACTGGGCCAACTAGCTCCCAAGCCGATCCCCCGCACAGTGCGCCGTTTTGCGGGCGATTTGGCCACCATCGGCAAGGGCGAAATTCTACTCACCGCATAACATTGCAGCAAACTGATCTACGCTTGAAACCGAAGCGTAGTTATCCCCGTACCTCCAAAGGTCGTGCACACTGCTGGCATCATTGCTGCAATCTTGCTGCAATCAGTGCAGCGTGACGTAAACGGGAGAAAACCGGACTATGCTCGCAATCGTCATCTCCGCATGCCTCGCCCAAGATCCTGCCGCCTGCAAGGACTACCGCATTCCACTCAGCGAAGGCATCGACGCAAACAGCTGCATGATGCATGCGCTGCCCCACCTCGCCAAGTGGGCTGAAGAACATCCCGGCTTGGTCATTGCCAAGTTCCAATGCCGACCCTCCGCCGATAAGGACATCTGATCCCTTCCCTGGGATTTGGAAACCTCTGACGGGCGCTTCCTTAACGCTGCTTGCGAACGCAAGCGTCGGCCTTTAGCATTGAACTAAGGTCGAGCACTCTGTGAACCGCATGCAAACCGCCAGAGGTTGCATCCGATCCCAGGAGGCATTTGGGGAAACGCTACGTCCATGCAGAAAAACAAAGTCATCACCGCCGATGAAGCCATTGCCCTGATCAGCGACAACGACGTCGTCACCACCACCGGCTTCGTCCAGAGCTGCATCCCCGAAGCCCTCCACGCCGCCCGGGCACGCCGCTTCGTTGAAACCGCCTCCCCCAAGGGTCTGACCCTGATCATGACCGCAGGCGCTGGCGACAGCAAAGGCCTCGGCACCGGCCGCTTCCACCACGAAGGCCTCCTATCCCGCGTCATCGCCGCCAACTTCGGCCGCATGCCCAAGGTTGCCCAGGCCGCCCAAGCCAACAAGATCACGGGTTACAACCTGCCCCAGGGCGTTATCTCGCAGCTTTATCGCGCCTGCGCTGCCGGCCAGCCCGGCCTGTTCTCGAAGGTCGGCCTCCACACCTACGTCGACCCCCGCTTCGGCGGCGGCCGCGTCAACGACGTGACGACCGAAGAAATCGTCAAAGTCGTCGAGGTCGACGGCGACGAATGGTTGTTCTACACCGCGACCAAAATCGATATCGCCTTCATCCGTGGCACCAGCGCCGACCCCAATGGCAACATCAGCCTGGAAAAAGAAGCCCTCACCCTCGACAACCTCGCCCAGGCGATGGCCGCCCGCAACAACGGCGGCATCGTCATCGCCCAGGTCGAACGCATCGTCGAAGCAGGCTCCATCAAACCCAAGGACGTCAAAGTCCCCGGCATCCTGGTTGATTGCGTCGTCGTCGCGCAACCCGAATACCACCGGATGAACTACGGCTCGCAACACAATCCCGCCCTCTCTGGTGAAATACGCGTCCCCGTCACCAGCATGGCGAAAATGGTCCTCGACGAGCGCAAAATCATTGCCCGCCGCGCCGCATTCGAACTGCCGCCCAATGGCGTCGTCAATCTCGGTGTCGGCACCCCAGAAGGCATTTCCGCCGTCGCCAACGAAGAAAAAATCACGCCCTACATCACGCTCACGACCGAAGCAGGTGCGGTCGGCGGCGTCTTGGCGAGCGGCTCGAGTTTCGGCTCGGCGACGAATGCCGACAGCATCATCGACCAGAACCAGATGTTTGATTTCTACGACGGCGGCGGCCTCGACATGACCTGCCTTGGCATGGCGGAATGCGACGAGGAAGGCAACGTCAACACCAGCAAGTTCGGCGGAAAGCTCAACGGCTGCGGCGGTTTCATCAACATCAGCCAGAACGCCCGCTCCGTCGTGTTCGCTGGCACCTTCACCGCCGGCGGCTTAGACGTCGCAATCGAAGACGGCAAACTGAAAATCATCAAGGAAGGCCGTTCCCGCAAGTTCCTCAAGAAGGTCGAGCAGATGACCTTCAGCGGC
>JANOVN010000486.1:0-3300 GCA_031417455.1 Hyphomicrobiaceae bacterium
AGCGCAGTTACCCCTCACCCTAACCCTCTCCCCAGGGGGAGAGGGGACAAGTGACGCCGCGGAGCCAAGTCTACGACGTATGAAAGTTAGAGCACGATATGGCGATGGACATTTCAGCGGCTGGATATGACGTCGAGCGGATACGGGCGGATTTTCCGATTCTGTACCGGCAGGTGCATGGCAAGCCGCTCGTGTATCTCGACAACGGGGCGTCGGCGCAAAAGCCGCGTCAGGTGCTTGAGGCGATGGATCACACCTATCGCTTTGAATACGCCAATGTTCATCGCGGGCTGCACTATCTGTCAAATACGGCGACGGCGAAGTTTGAGGATGCGCGCGAAGTCACGCGGCGGTTCTTGAACGCGGGCAGCGTGGATGAGATCGTGTTCACGCGGAATGCGACGAGCGCCATCAACCTCGTGGCGCAGAGCTTCGGCGGACTGGTGATCGGTGAGGGCTGCGAAATCGTGCTGTCGATCATGGAGCATCATGCCAACATCGTGCCGTGGCATTTCCATCGCGAGCGGCGCGGGGCGGTGCTCAAGTGGACGCCGATGGACGATAACGGCGAACTCTTGCTCGACGAGTTCGAACGGCTGTTGACGCTGCGCACCAAGATGGTGGCGATCACGCATATGTCGAACGTGCTAGGAACGATCAACCCGATCAAGGAGATCGTGAAGATCGCGCATGCGCGTGGCATCCCGGTGCTGGTTGATGGCAGCCAGTCGGCGGCGCATATGCCCGTCGACGTGCGCGATCTGGACTGCGATTTCTACGTGTTCACCGGGCACAAGACCTATGGGCCGACTGGGATCGGGGTGCTGTATGCCAAGAAGCAGCACCTCGACCGTATGCCGCCTTACGAAGGTGGCGGGGAGATGATCGACAAGGTGACGGTGGATGCGATCACCTACAACCAGCCGCCGCACCGGTTCGAGGCGGGAACACCTGCGATTGTCGAAGCCATTGGGCTTGGGGCCGCGCTAACTTATATGATGCAGGTCGGGCGCGATAAAATCGCCGCGCACGAGACGATGATCGGAAATTATGCGCAGGAGCGGCTGGCAGAACTGAACTGGCTCAAAATTCATGGAACGGCGAAGGGTAAGGGCGCGATTATCGCTTTTAGCGTAGATGGATTGCATCCCCATGATATTGCGACCATTATCGACCGGTCCGGGATTGCGGTGCGCGCGGGGCACCACTGCGCGCAGCCATTAATGGAGCGGCTTGGTGTAACGGCGACGTGCCGGGCATCGTTTGCTATGTATTCGACGCGGGACGAAGTGGATGCTCTGGTCGATGGGCTGAAGCGTGCGCATGAATTGTTCAGCTGAATGGTTTGACCTCAATGCTGACCTCAATAGTTGACCTGGGGCCCTTGAAGCCTCGTGGGAGAGACGCAAATGGATACGAAGACAGTCGCAGATACCGCTGTGCCCGAGGTTGCCGTTGGTTCGGCCTCTGGCGTTGAGGGTGATGCAACTCTGGTCGCGCCGGGTGATGGCACGGTGGCCGAGAAGGTCTCGGCATTGCCCGAGGAAGAGATCGAGCGGATGACGGCTGACATTATCGCCGCGTTGAAGACGGTGTATGATCCCGAAATTCCCTCGGACATCTATGAGCTTGGGTTGATCTATCGGATCGACATCGAGGACGACCGGAGTGTGGCGGTCGAGATGACGCTTACGTCGCCGGGGTGTCCGGTGGCTGCCGAGATGCCGGGCTGGGTGCAGAACGCGGTCAATACGGTTGCGGGCGTGCGGGAGACGAAGGTCAATCTCGTGTTCGATCCGCCGTGGCATCAGGGGCGGATGTCGGACGAGGCGCGGCTGGCGCTGAATATGTTTTAGTCAAAAACTAAGCGGCGAAGTCGATTTCGGCGTAGAGGCTGGACATGGCGAGAGTGCAGCAGATTTCGGGGAGCGGGAGGGTGGCGTCGAGGCCGTCGATGTCGGTTGCGGCCCATTCGCGGGTGCCGGGGGTGCGGGTCAAGAGGATCGCGGCGGGTGCATCTGATTCCACGAGCAGACTGTAAATCAGGCCGTCGCGGTTGCGGTATTCTTCAAGTTTGCGCTGCCAAGCGATGCCGCGATTGGACGGCGATAGGACTTCGACGACCAACTTTGGGGTTGCGGCGTCGTAGATGTCGCTGCGGGGCGGATCGCAGGTGACGGTGACGTCGGGGCGGCGGATCGAGCGGATGCGGGTTTTTACAGCGATGTCTGCGGTTGTCGGGTGACACTTGGTGCCACGAAGCTGCTGGCCCAACTCCATTATCAAGTTGATAACAATTCGGTCGTGCCTCGTGCTGGCACCGGTCATCATCTTAAAGGGGACGCCTTCGACGAGTTCATAGCGGTCCTCCTGGTCGAGGCACCAGATCAGGAATTCGTCAGCGGTCATCAAGGTTCGTGCGGTGCTAGGCATGAGCTGCGGGCTCGCAATTGGCGGAATTCGCGTTATATTATCATGCCTGACGCGGTTTTTCACGGCGAACCGCATTACACTTCGCCTAAACCGCGTTGGTTCGCGCCGAATATGGAGATGCACTGCATGACCGTTGAGACACCACGCCGTCCAAGGCCGCTGGTTATGACGCTGACACCGGCGGCGGTGGCGCGGTTGAAATCTGTCATGGCGAGTAAAGGCGAGGGTGTCGCTGGGCTGAAAATCGGGCTCAAAAAGGGCGGTTGCGCGGGCATGGAGTACACCATGACCTGGGCAGAAAAGATCGACAAGTTCGATGAGGTGGTCGAGGTCGAGGGTGCGCGGGTGATCATTGATCCGCAGGCGGTGCTGTATCTGCTTGGGACGGAGATGGATTACCAGACCAGCAAGCTTGCCTCGCAGTTTGTGTTCAATAATCCAAATCAGAAGAGCGCGTGCGGTTGCGGGGAGAGTGTGAACTTGGTGCCCGCTTCGACGGATAAGCTTGGGGCAGAGTAGGGCCGCAGGTGGGACGCTGCCATGACGTCGCGGGCCGTCAACGATTCCAATTGGAGAATTGCGTTGGGATGCAGGGCACCTGCGAGGTTGCCGTTCGCTGATGGATTGGCGTATGGTGCCAACTTGACTTGAAGTGTTCTTGAATATTTTGCCGCGCCGAATTTTTGAGGCGTCACATGCCGGATTTGAACACCGCCACATCTGCCGGGGCACTGACTAAGCTCAAGGTGTTTTTGTCCTATTCGCGAAAGGACAGTGGCTTTGCGCAAGAGCTTCTTGCGGCTCTCGAACTTCTCGGATTTGATGCCTATCTGGACAAGGAAGATATAGCGCCCGGCGAACCGTGGG
>JANOVN010000487.1:0-6080 GCA_031417455.1 Hyphomicrobiaceae bacterium
GCTGGTGAGGACGATGAAATTGAACACCACCGACAGTTCAATGCGGCCCGTTGCAAGCCGGTTGAGATTGAGTTTGGGGCTCAACTGACTGATGCCCTCCATTACCCCCGGAGCCGCACCGGCAAATCGGGTCGTTTGCTCCATGCCCAGCAGCGTCACGACGAACAGCAGCCCGATCGCCACCATATACGCACTCGTCCGCTCGCGGGTCAGCGCACTAGCAAACAAGCCGATTGCGTAACTCGCCACCAACAGAAGCAATGCGCCTATGTACCCGGCAGCAGCCGCGCCCCAGTCGGGCGAGCCAAGATAGGCAACGGTCGCTGCAAATGGAAAGGTGAACGCGAGCGTAACCGTCAGCAGTGCGCATCCAGCCAGCCATTTTCCGACGACGATTTCGCCGATGCTGAGCGGCATCGTCGCAATGAGTTCATGCTCTTGATCACCGGGTTCGCTCGAAAATGCACGCATCGTGAAGGCGGGCACAAGCGCGAGTGTGACCCAGGGGAGAAAGGCCCAAAGCAAGTCGAGCGCAGCAAAGTCGCTTTCATAAAACCCGGCCACGATGAATACGCAGATGGCCAGCGTGACCAAAAATCCGGCCTGCAGAATGTAGGTCCCTGGCGAGTAGACGAGTTGCCGCCATTCCTGCGCGAAGACGGCCTGCACACCGGCACGTTGCAACGGAAAAGACGTGTCCATTACGATGTTGCCAAGAGCCGGTCGAACGTCGCTGCCAAGCGCCCGCCGGGCGAGCAGAGTTCGCGCAACGGCGCATCCGCGGCCACCCGCCCGCCAGAGATGACGACGATCCGGTCGCACAACGCTTCGGCCTCTTCGAGGATATGGGTCGACATCAATATGGCCTTGGTTTGCGCCGCCCCGCGCAAGAAGGTTCTTAGCTCGGACTTCTGCGAAGGGTCCAAGCCGTCCGTCGGCTCATCCAGCACCAGGGCCGGCGGATCGTGAATGATCGCCTGGGCAAGCCATGCCCTCTGCCGCCACCCTTTGGACAACGCACCCATGACGCGGTCGAGAGCGGGTACCAGATCGAGCCGATCCGCGGCAGTTGATACCGCAAAAGCCACCGCTGATCCATCAACGCCGCGTGCCTGGGCGCAAAAAGTCAGAAATTCCCGCACGGTCAACTTTGGGAACCCGGCCGCCGCCTCCGGCAGATAGCCTAGCAGCGCACGAGCCGTTCGTGACGCCCGATGCACGTCAGCACCCGCGATGAAAGCGTTTCCGCGATCGGGGCTCAACGCACCCGAAAGCAGTCGCATCAACGACGTCTTGCCGGCCCCGTTAACCCCCAGAAGGCCGACAATCGTGCCACGCTCAACCCGCAGCGAAATGCCGTCCACCGCTTTGACACAGCCGAACGATTTAGCCAGACCGCAGGCCTCAATGAGCGTGGTGGTCATGAACGACTGAAAACTCTCCTACGTCTTCGCTACTATTTGTAAGTTAGCGTCCCGCCGTCTCGCTGCGGAAGCTCTTCTTAGCCTCTTCATACAAGATCGCCATCGCCTGCTTCTTGTAAGCAAACGCCTCCGGTGACTTGAGCATCGCATAGTGGCGCGGACGGGGAAGCTGGACGTCGATGATCGTGCGCAGGGTCGCTGGTCTGTTCGACAACACGATCAAACGGTCAGCCAGGAAGATCGCTTCGTCGATTTCCGAGGTCACGAAGACGTTGGTCCGCCGGTTTTCTTCAAACAAGCGCAGGAAGAACTCCTGCATGAGCCCGCGCGACATGGCATCCAAGCCGCGAAAGGGCTCGTCCATGATCAACAGCCGGGGCTTGTTGATGAGCGCGCGGGCAAGTTCCGCGCGCCGTTGCATCCCGCCTGATAGCTGCAGTGGATACTTGTGCATGAAGTCGCGTAGGCCGACTTTGGCCAGCAAGGCAGTCGCTTCCTGGTCGAGCGCTGCGCCTTTGAGATCGCCGCGTACCTTGGGGCCGAATACGACATTCTCGTAGGTCGTCTGCCAGGGTATAAGCGCTGTTTCCTGGAACACGACCATGCGATCCTTGGATGGTCCGGTCACAGGAACGCCGTCGAGGAGAATCTGTCCACTGTCAGGTTTTTCAAAGCCCGCCAGCAAGTTGACCAGCGTAGACTTGCCGCAACCCGATGGCCCAACGATCACGGTGAGCTGGCCTGGGGCAATATCCAGGCTGAGATTATCGATGATGGTTTGTTTCTCCCATCGGGCCTCCCCATAGCTTTTGGTAATACCTCTCAATTCGACCCGCGCTTTATCGGCGTAGAGGTCGGGTGTATCGACACGTTGCGCGTTGAATATAGCCTCGCCAGCCTTTTCCATTTGCATCACTGTGTTCCCGAATTGGTTTGGATCAGAACATCCGTTTCCACGGCATAAGGCGATCGCCAATTGCACGAATGGCGGCGCTAGAGATGTAACCGGCTATGCCGATCGAAATCATTCCCACGACTATCTGCGGCATCGAACCGCCCATGTAGGAATTCCAGATGAAGAAGCCGAGACCGCCCCCGCCTTGAGTGCCGCCGCCCGAGATCATTTCAGCAGCAAGAACCACGTTCCAGGTGATCCCCATGCCGACCGTTGCGCCCACGAAGATAGACGGCAGGATGCCAGGTAGAATGATCTTGGAGAACAGATCCCACTGGCTAGCCCCCATCGATTGAGCCGCGCGCAGGTACCGGATGTCGATGGCGCGGGCGCCACCTAATACGTTGATTACGATCGTGAAAAAAGCGCCAAGAAATGTCACGAAGGTAATCGACATTTCGTTCGTAGGCCAGAAAATCAGCGACGCCGGCACCCATGCGAGCGGAGGGATGGGGCGCAAGATTTCGAACGGCGGGAAGAAAATACCGCGGAAATACTTATTCATGGCCAACAGCAAGCCGAATGGAATGCCGATCAGCTGAGCCAGCAGAAAGCCGCCGAGAATACGGGCAAAACTTTGATACCAGCTGGCCCAATACCCCCATTTCGGTAGCACTTTCAACCACGCGGCAGCAACATCTGAGGGCGGTGGCAGCAAGCCAACGAATGGCAGTGCAAACCCCAGCCATTGTTTTGATCGTGCCCCAATTTCCCAAAGGATCAGGAAAACAATGATCGCGACAATCCCGCGCCAGAAAGAAGCGCTGGACAACGATTTCTGGAGCGCTTTGAGGCGCGGGCTAGGACGCCGTCGTGGCGCACCGGTGTTAATCGACTCGATTGTGGTTGTTGCGCGTGCCATCGGTTATGCCATTTCCCGTTCGCCGGATTGAAACGCCTTCACAGCTTCCTCGTGAACGGCTTCGTTGACTTCGTTCAGAAGCAGACGGAATTGCTCGGATGAAAGATCCTCGTACGTGCGAGGCCGTGGGAGCAACACGTTGACCGTCGTTTTCAACCGGCAAGGACGGGTCGTTGTCACATGCACGCGGTCGCCGAGGAAAATAGCTTCGTCCAAATCGTGAGTGATGAAGAAGATCGTCACTTTGGTGCGGTCGTAAACCTCTAGCAGCGATTCATGCATGATCGACTTTGTTAGGGCATCCATGGCGCGATATGGCTCGTCGAGGAGCAAGACCTTGGGGTCGTTGATGAGCGCCCGCACGATCTCGGCACGCCGCGACATTCCCGATGAAACTTCGCCGGGGTATTTGTTCGCGCAATTGTGCAGCCCGGCTTCTTCGAGCATGTACTTGGCTTTGTCGATCGCTTCGGCCTTCGTCATTTTTTTCTGGACGATGGGCCCGTAAGCGACGTTTTCGGCCAGGGTCTTCCAAGGGAACAGTGCGCCATGCTGGAACACGACCATCCGGTCGGCGCTTTGCTGGGCAATTGGCTTGCCGGGTCCGCAAATCATCTCGCCATCGAGCCAGATTTCACCCGATGTAATCGAGTGAAAGCCAGCAATCGCGTTGAGCAATGTCGTCTTTCCGCAACCCGACGGACCCACGATCATGCACACCTCGCCAGGAGCGATTTCCATCGAACAGTTATCGACGGCCATCACGTTGACGCCTTCTGGATCGTAGATCTTGGTCACGTTCCGGATGCTGATCGCTCCGCGCGTCGTTGTCGACATGGCGCGCGGTGCTTGGGCGGTGAGAGGCATTGGTGATGAAGGAAAGAGCACGGGATTTTGCATGGTCATGGTTATTCCTCACCGTCCCTGTTGATTGAGTGCGCGAACATTCCACTGCATCATCCGGTTGCCGGCCGCGCGCACGATGATAGAATTTAGCCAACCCACGAGCCCGAGTGTCATCATTCCGATCACCATCGGGACCGTGACGCTGTTCACGTAGGAGTTGAGGATGAGATAGCCCAAGCCGAAATCACCAGAGACCATCTCAGCAGCGACCAGCGAGAACCAAGCGACGCCGATGGAGATTTGCAGTCCGGTGAAGACGAATGGCAGGGCGCCGGGAATGACGACGTGGCGCAAGACATCCCAGCGGCTGGAACCGAGGCAGCCGGCCGCGCGAAAGTAGTTGGAGTCGATCGATTGCACGCCCAGCATCGTGTTGATCGTCGTCACGAAAAGCGATGCGAGCGTCGCAAGGAAGATGACCGGCGACTCGTACCCGGAGAACATCAAGATCGCTAGAGGCACCCAAGCAAGGATCGGGATAGGGCGAAGCACCTCGACGATCGGGAACGAGTAGTCCCGGAACACCTTGGACCATCCCATGAAAAGTCCGAGCGGAACCCCAAGAACCGTTGCCAGCGTGAAGGCATATAGGATGCGGCGGCAGCTGACCCAGATATGCTGATAATACTCAGGGGTCCAAATCGAGATGCCTTGCTTGGGGTTATAGGCGAACCATTCCGTAAACACCGCGATTGGACCTGGGATCTTCACAAAGCGTGGCAGAGCGAGACCTTCGCAGAACAGCCAATAAAGGAACAGCCAGAGCGCGATGCCGATGACGGCCAGATAGGGAGTCGGCGACGTCAATGCTTTTTGAATGTTGAACCAAGTTCGCTCGCTCGACGTCGGCGGCACGATCGCTTCCATGATCGAAGGGGTAAGCACTTGCGTCATTTGGGGGCTCTCGATGTTGGTCGGTTCACGAGAAAGTTCGCGCTTGCAATAAAATCAGGCACCCGTCGCAGTGCGATACCTGGGCAGAGCGAAGTGGAACTCCCGTGAGGCAACTTTTACCTCAACGGGATACTTGCTGCGGTCTGTCGACGCTTACTTGAAGTCTGTTAGCGGCCGGGCTGAAATTAAACCGACGGGAGATTTCAGTTTGCGTGCTTCGAGCACCTCGCGGGCCACCTTGTCATCGACCGCCTCGGCGCGTATCGTCGGTTCGGCGGCTGGCTTGTTGGGTAGACTGTTCAGAAACGCCGTGGCTTCACCAAGCAGTTTTTTCACCCGGTCGTTGAGCACATAGTCAAACTGGATCTTGACGTCGCCGCCGCCAGCGCTCGCCGGATTTTCGCCGTAGAGTGCAGCCCAGAGAACTTTTCTATCGATTTGTTCGGTCTGCGCTTCCGCGAGCTTTGACAGTTCTTCTGCGTTTTTGGGGTCGCTCAAGAACAATTGCGCGTCGAGTTCCGCTTCGAGCCAACCGCGTTGAACATCGGGTCGCTTCTTGATGAGGTCATTGAGCATAATAAGAAGCCCGCCGTCCACGGCATCAAAATCCTCTCCGCTAGCCACCCGGCGTGCAAGCCCGGCTGCTGCAATTTTGGTTGCTGTCGGCTCCCAGATCACCGCTGCGTCGAGCTTGCCTGCGCGGAAGTTCGTGGTGATGACTTCAATATTCTGATTGAGATAGCTCTTCGGCGTTATCCCCGCCTTTTGGAACGCGAGCCGGGCGAACCGGTCGGTACACGAGCCATGCGGAGAGGATGTTGTTTTGCCATCCATCCACTTTACCGCCTCCGCACCGCTCTTAAATTCGGGCGCGTCGTTGCGAACCAGAAAGATGTTGCATTGCTGCTTGGAAGTGCCAAGCGCGGCGATGATCCGGATGTCGGTCGCACCGCGATCTGGAAGGTTGCGGAAGGTCGCAGCGATGCCCGGCATGTCTCCAACATAGCCGATGTGCTGCTTTTCGCCCGTCATCGCATTG
>JANOVN010000488.1:0-3483 GCA_031417455.1 Hyphomicrobiaceae bacterium
AACGCATCCCCCGCGACGCCGCCAGCCCCGCCAAATCCGTCCGCAACCGCGCATTCGCCGCCACCCCGCCAGCCACCACAAACTGCCTCACGGTCCCAACAACCCGCTCATCATCAACCAGATCCATCGCGCGCGACACCCGGTCGATCACGCTTTCCGATACCGCCGCCTCAAAGCCTGCGCACAAATCCGCAATGTCCTGTTCCGACAAAGGTTGCCCCGCAATCGCTGCCCGCCGCACTGCCGTCTTCAAACCAGCAAACGAGAAATGCGGCTCGGCTCGTCCCTTCAGTGGACGCGGCAAATCGAACCGCTTGGCATCCCCACTGCGCGCCAGCCGCTCGACCACCGGCCCGCCCGGCTGGCCTAGTCCCAACAGCTTGGCGGTCTTGTCGAACGCCTCGCCCAGCGCATCGTCAATCGTCGTTCCCAATCGCTGGTAATGCCCGACATCTTCAACGAGCAGCGTCTGCGTATGACCGCCCGACACCAGCAGCAGCAGATACGGCGGTCGAACTTCGTCGGTTAACCCCACCGTCAGCGCATGCGCCTCCAGATGATTGATCGCCAAAAACGGCTTTCCCGCCGCAAACGCCAGCGCCTTGCCCGTGACGACTCCGACGATCAACCCGCCATTGAGCCCCGGCCCCGCCGTCGCCGCCACCGCATCGATATCGGCCATCCCGCACCCGGCCTGCTCCAGCGCCTCGCCAATCAACGTATCGAGACACTCCACATGCGCCCGCGCCGCGATCTCGGGCACGACCCCGCCGAACGGCCGATGCGCCTCCCACTGCGACCGCACCACGTTCGACAATATCCGCCCGCGCCCGTCGCAATCGCGCACCACCACCGCCGCCGCCGTCTCATCACAGCTCGTCTCGATGCCAAGAACCTTTATATCGCGCAGTTTGATTTCGCCTGACCGCTGTTCCAAATCCACTCCTAGCAAGTCCGTCCTTCACAATCTGATCGCACCGGGGCATAACGTGTCGCTTCGCGATGGGCTATCGCCCATACCCATTTGTGGGAACGTGTCCCCCCAACCCCCTTCCCTTCATTGGCCCAAAAAGAGGGGAGTTTGAGGGGTCACCCCTCAAGCGGGCCGAGGCGAAGGCCGATAAACCTAGCGAGTGGGCGGCAGCCCTTGTCGCGAAGCGAGCCACCTAAGGTACCGTTATCCGCGTTATCACCCGATCAGAGACGAGCGCAAGCCATGACCCTACGTATCGGCACCCGAGGCTCGCCTTTAGCCCTCGCCCAAGCCAACGACGTCCGCGCCCGCCTCATCGCCGCGCACGGCCTGCCCGAAGACGCCGTCACCATCCGCGTCATCAAGACCAGCGGCGACATCATCCAGGACCGCCCCTTATCTGAAGTCGGCGGCAAAGGGCTGTTCACCAAGGAAATCGAGGAAGCTCTCCTCGCCAACGAGATCGACCTCGCGGTTCATTCCATGAAGGACGTACCGACGGTCTTGCCCCAAGGCCTCTTTATAAGCACGATTTTGAAGCGCGAAGACGTCCGCGATGCCTTCATCTCACTCAAGTACAAATCCCTGGCCGAAATGCCTGCAGGCAGCATCGTCGGCACCTCGTCGTTACGCCGCCAATCCCAGGTCAAACGCGCCCGGCCCGACCTGAAAGTCATCGACTTCCGCGGCAACGTCGACACCCGCTTACGCAAGATCGCCGACGGCGTGGCGGATGCGACCTTCCTCGCCCTTGCCGGTCTGAACCGTTTGAACCTCGCAGACCGCGCCACTGCGGTCATCGACACTGGCACCATGCTGCCAGCCGTCGCCCAGGGCGCAGTCGGCATCGAAATCCGCTCTAATGATACCAGCACCGCCAACGCTCTCGCCGCCTTGAACCACCGCGAAACCACGATCTGCGTCGTAGCCGAACGCGCATTCCTCGCGAAACTGGAAGGCTCCTGCCGCACCCCCATTGCGGGTCTAGCCGAACTCACCGGCTCAAGCCTATCCTTCAGAGGCGAAATCCTCTCCCCCGATGGCAAAGACTGCTACACGACGGCCCATACCGGCACCGCCGACAAAGCCGAACAGATCGGCATCGACGCAGCGCTTGTCCTCCTCGCCCGAGCCGGCCCGGAATTCTTTGCCGCTCTGCATCGACGCGCCTGACCATGCATATCCTCATCACCCGCCCAGAACCCGACGCGAGCGCATGGCGGACGCAGTTTAAAGCTCGCGGCGCGCAAGTGACCATCGACCCGCTGCTGGAAATCGAATTCCTGCCTTCCCAATCCGCCGATCTGCGCGGCGTCCAGGCCCTGATCGCCACCAGCCGCAACGCTCTGCGTGCCCTGCAATCAAGCCCACTCTTGCCCAATGCCACCGCCCTCCCGATCTTCACCGTTGGACCCGCCACAACGCAACTGGCCCGCGACCAAGGTTTCACCATCATCCACGAAGGTCCAGCCTCCGCCCGTGACCTCGTCCCGCTCATCATGCAACGAGCACGACCTTCGTCCGGCTCCCTGCTCCATCTCTGCGGCGACAAACTCGCCTTCGACCTTGCAGCAGCCCTTTCCCCTCACGGCTTCGCGGTCGACCGCGCGACCGTCTACCGCTCCCGCCCCGCCTCAAAGTTGCACCATCAAACCGTTGAGGCCCTCGCCAACGGCTCCATCGACACGGTCATGCTGATGTCACCTTTGACCGCCAGAACATTTGCGGTTTTGACCCAACAAGCAGGGTTATATGAACAATGTCAGCGACTTGTTTACGTCTGCCTGTCACAAAACATCCAGACTGCCTTAGCGCCGCTCCACCCGGCTAAAGTGCACATAGCCACGCAACCCAATTCACAAGCGGTGTTCACCTTGATCGAAACACTGCTAGCCTGACCCCAACCCGGTGTAATATGACTTCGATCCGGGATCGAATAGTCGAGTAGGATGGCGCTGATGACCACCAGAAGGCAAGCCGTACCGCCCAGCGGGTGACGGGCTAAAACCTGCTCAACACCAAAGAGTTATATGATCTTTGCGTTTCCATGAGATGCAATCCTGCTATAAATTGAAGCAAGCATGATCCGTACTGGTCGTAGCGGTCGACGCAAAGTCCCGCTCGATATCCGGCAAGTGCGTAACGAGGAGTGATGTGGCCGATGACGGACAAGAAAGACGAATCCCCCAAAGCCGCCGATCCTAAATCCATCGATCCCAAATCCACCGATCCCAAGCGCCCGCACGCCACCATCGACCTGAAGGCGACCGAAATCAGCACTGCGCGCCCATCCGATGCAGGTAAAGCCGAACCGGCCAAATCCGCCGATCCCAAAGCCGCAGCCGCCGCCCAGCCGGCCGCCAGCAAACCCGCCGCGAGCGCATACCCCAACGCCACCGCGTCCAAACCTGCCGACACCAAACCTGCCGATAATAACACCATCGACAGCAAGACTGCCGATGCCAAAAAAACCGTTCCCACCCCTCCGCCTGTCCGCGCCCGCTCCGGTG
>JANOVN010000489.1:0-7129 GCA_031417455.1 Hyphomicrobiaceae bacterium
TTTCTGGCGGCGACAGCTGGAGATGTGGCGATTGCTACGTCGAAAGTGATGCCCCAATGGTGACGCGGGGTGGAGCAGCCCGGTAGCTCGTCAGGCTCATAACCTGAAGGTCGTTGGTTCAAATCCAGCCCCCGCAACCAATATTACAGTAACGGGCGTACCATCGCCTGCCCCCGCAAGGACACTGCCTGCAGACTCCCCTACGTCTTGACGCGCTTTGCGGTCGCGATGCAGTTAACGAGATTGATGGCTGTTAGGACGGGATACTTGGACCTCTCATCTCGCAGGTTCAACAAGCCATTGCACTGCAGTTTACCAACGACATAAGCCAGCAGGAATTTCTCCCTCTTGTATGCAGTTGTCTGCTTGAAAGACTGGGTTACTGCGTCGCCTGTTAACCCCTCTGTAAACCGGACTGCGGCTGTGAAACGCTCCAGCTCGCGTTCCTGATCAGCCTCCGCGACAGTGGCCAGCGTCTGCCCAGATTCTTCGACAGCCAATTGGAGGACGATGAGGATGTTCAGAACGACATCGATGGTCGGCATGGTAACGTCGAGCGCACGTTGCGCCAACACCGACGCAAGAAGGTTGGGTTGAGCGGCATAAATCCTATCGCAAACAGTTTCCTTGTCTTTGACCCCCATCGGGGCCGCCAACTTGATGGCGACCGCAAGGTGGTCGGAAGTCACAGTCGGTCCAATAGAGGCAATACTTGCGTTCTTCATCATCTTCCTTTGACGGACCCGCAGCTCGTCACTGTTGCACCAGATGCCACGTCGTCTGCCGCGCGAGCCGGCGTGGCAATGACCACATTCAAACAACGGAACAGAACAGCTTTAAAAGCTGAACGCTGAGCGCTACGCCGTACCCAGCACGCGCGCCGTGAGCAACGACTTGAGGTTGGCCAGTCGCTCCCGATCTGCCGCCCGTTGCTCTGGTGAAGAGTGCAACAAGTAATCATCGCTGTCGACGGGCTCGGCGGCCAGTGCTTCCTCGTCGGCAACTTGCATGCGGTCCAAGTGCTCAAGATAGAGCCTGATCTCGTCGGCATCGAACATGCGCCGGATCTCGGCGACAAAGCGCGGCAGCTCGCGTGCAAACTCGGACCGTGTCGACGCCGTCTCGGCGAAGGTCATGAGCTTCTCGCCAACGAGGTAGTCGAGGGCCGACACCGAGCCGTGGCGCTCCCGCACGTCTCGTGCCGCCTCGCATTGCTCCTTCCAGATGTCCTGGACCCGCCGCTCACTCATGGTCCCGCTCTTCTCGTTCTTGCAAACGCACTTGTTCCTGCACCGTTCAGCAACCAAATCTTCGCGCCGTTGAGCGTCATGCGCAATTGTTTTCTCTGGGGTCGCCGATGCAGACCCTCTCGTCACAAAGTACCTGATATCAGCTTGATCGAAGGTTGGTAGCTTCTGACATTTTGTCGCACGACTTATACCGTCGCGCAGAAGTTCTGACTCTTTGGTTCGTCGGCTGCGCGACGGTATTCTCCTTTGTTTGCGCGTGGCCGCCCCACCAACCCCACGCGCGGATACCAACGCGAATAAGGCAGTACTTATGCGCGTTGGTATTACCTCCTGTGATCACTGCACCTCACAGGAGATCACGATGAACAAGGCAGCGACAGCGACCCGGACGATCAGCCCCGCCGAGCGCATTTATACCGCGCGCGAGGCGGCGAAGCTTTTCAGCGTCAGCTTGGCGACATGGAACCGATATGTCACAGCCAATCGTGTGCCGCGACCGATTCAGCTGGGACCGCGACGCATTGGCTGGCTTGATAGTGAGTTGGCGGCTGCTCAGCAAGTGTGGCGCGACAGGCGCGACATGTCCGGCCGGCGTTAGCGAACTCGAAGTCCTCAACTACGATCTCCTGAACGCCCGGTTGCCCCCAGAGAATTGATTTTCACAAGTTGAGACAGTGTGTTGATGCCGAATATGATGCTTATGGTGTCTCAGCAAATCAATAGCTTGGCACATATAGGATCCGTCGCGATCAACTTGCTATCATCTTGTTGGCGCCATCAAGTCACGACACAGCGCCTTCGGCTGTAAATCACTCAACTATTCGGCAACAACGCTGACGTCAGGATCTTGTGAGGTGGGCTGACAGCAGTTGCTCGACATCGAGCGGATCGCACTTCGAAAACAGTCTGTCCCCAGCAAGGCGCCCACAGCATCGGCGCAAACACGAGTTGCGGAAAGTGCTCGATCTCTGACGGCGGGTACTCGCCGCGCGCTGCCGAGAGGGTCGCCTCGTCGGGGACTGCATAAAATCCAGCAATGTCGTTCAACTTAGTCGATACGAATTCGATCCACGTTGATCCGCAGTGTGGGCACTGTGGTGCCGTCGCGAAGCGCGGATCAATCAATGAAATCGCGTCGGTTGCCGATGCACGCGTCTTCACGGCTTCGACGGTCGCGCCACGCTCGGGACCTTGGACTGCTCGAGACCTTGGACCTGCCCCGATATAGACTAAGCGTCTTGTCGTCTGCAAAACCTGTTTTAGTGGACCGAGTCGCTGCGCATTGCCTGATCACATCGGCAGTTCGCTTGCCAGGTTTGCCAAACAGGCGTCACTGATGACCGCCGATGAATTCACCCAGATGTCCGTGTTCAGGATATGCAGATGTACTTGGTTCCTTTTGAGACGCTCAGTGCCTTTATCCTGACGTGTGTGGTTATCGAACTGACGCCCGGGCCGAATATGGCCTATCTTGCGGTTCTAAGCGCGGGCGACGGTCGGCGCGCCGGATACGCCGCCACGCTCGGGATTGCACTGGGCTTGCTTATTGTTGGCATCGGTGCCGCCCTGGGCTTGGCCGCGCTGATCTCGAACTCGCGCTTCCTCTATGAGGCTCTGCGCTGGGGCGGTGTCGCCTACCTGTTGTGGCTCGCTTGGGATGGCTGGCACGACGCAACCGAAACATCGCCCGCCGTGACCGGCACGGCTGCAATGGACCAAACGGTTTTCACCCGCGGGCTCATAACGAATCTGCTCAACCCGAAAGCAGCCGTGTTCTACGTCGCCGTGCTGCCCACATTTGTGAATGCGGCGCAGCCCGTGCTGGCGCAGACTGTCGCGCTTTCCGTCGTCTACGTCGTGACCGCGACCGCCATCCACGCGACTATCGTAACGCTGGCAGGATTGGCGCGGCCGTTCCTCGAAGATCCCGATCGCCTCCGGATCGTTCGACGCGGCCTGTCGCTCGCACTTGGTGGTATTGCCATTTGGTTTGCGACCAGCACGGCCAAGTGACCTGCGGCCATCACATGCCGTCGCTCGTTTCCCATTTGAGCACCTGACCCTGCCAATAGGTTTCTGACGTGCCGTCGATTTCCCACGCAACTTCAGCAGTGAAGGGCAGCCAGCGCCCCTCGTGCTGGTGGTAATCGGAGAGCCGGCCGCGCCAAGGTGTGGGTAGAAGCGGAGCGGTGACCGAATGCGGGCGATCAGGCGCGAACGTGCCGATGATCCGCACGTCGCTGTCGAGCGTCAGCCCGACTTCGGCGGCCGTTTCGCCCGAGCCGGTGCTGACGGCAAACGTGTCGGGCGCGTCGACCCGCCAGCGCAGCGCCGTGTTGTGAAGAATAGCGTCAGGGGCCAAGGCGATCTCGGCGAGATAACGCATCAATTCGCCACGCGTGAATGCAGATGTGTGTTGCACGGACGAGGGGGATGAACCCAAAAGCAAGCACGTACCATCCACCAGCGCATCGCGCGCCGCAACCAGTCCCGGCGGATCGGCCCTCGCCCGTCAGTCGAAGGCGCATTCGACCGTCGAGATTATTTGCGTGGCCGTAAACGTCATCCACGACGTGGAGTCGAGGCTTCGCAACATCCGTCCCGTCTGTGTCAGTCTGACGCATGAACAGGAGCTCTCGGGATTCACGCCGAGCCGCATGGCGAGGTCGTAGACGGCCCAGGGCAGGCGTGTTCGGTTGTGTTGGTCGTTATCGGACAATTTAGTTTCGCCTCTGTGGGGAATTGCGATTGTGCGAGCCATCGCCATCGCCATCGCCATCGCCATCGCCATCGCCGACCCGCGCGACGGCGGCACTATTTTTGCCCGAGATCAAACTCTTTGGATGTAGTGGCTCGCGTCGAACCTGTATTGCGGCATCACTCCGCCGTCTGCGCGTCGGCCTGCGGCAATCACCATCACCACGCGAGCGGCCTGCGGAAGACCCAAGAGACGCTTCACGCGCGGCTCGTCAAATCCCTCCATCGCGCAGCTATCAAAGCCAGCAGCGCGTAACGCGAGCATCAAGTTCTGGCAGGCGAGCGCGGCGGTCTTTGTCGCCCACAGCTCCTGTCCCGCTCGCCCGACATCAACCCGCCAGAACGGTTTAAAAAGTCCAATGCCCCAAAACGCCAGACGCTTAAAAGGCGCCAGCATATGAAAGGGACCATCTTCAAAGATCAGTGGAATGAAGGTTCGGTATTTCTGCACCAGTTCAGGCGCAACGCCGTCCTCTTTCGCGAGCGCTTCAAGCATCAATCGGCGGCCCAGCCGCCAGAAGTCGGGCCGAGCGACCGCGACGATGAGGGTCGGGGCTTGCATGGCGGGCGGCTGGTCCAGGCAATAGTGGCGCAGCAAGGCGAGCTTTTCCTGACTGCGGACATCGATGAATTGCCAAGTCTCCAAATTGTGTGATGTCGGTGCCAGCAAAGCCAGATCAAAACAGGCATCCAACACCGCATCGGGGATCGGCTCTGGCAAGTAGGCACGGACAGAGCGGCGCGTGCGAACAACTTTCGCAAACGCTTCGAAATCGCACGCAATTCCAGCATCACTCATTGGTGGCTCCAACTCTATCTGCGTCCCGACGCATGACCGCCGCCACCAAACCCCACAATGTGAGAGCAAGGACGCCTCATGGCATGGTGCGCCCGTCAACAAACATGAGCAGTTTTAGAATCGCGGCCATAACGTCGTCGTCGTGTCCGACCCAGGTGTGCCCACCGGTTTCAAAGCCGACGAACTTTGCTCCGGCAATTCGGCTCGCTGTGTACTGCGCGCTAGCGTAGGTGCCGTAGCCATCGTCGCGGGCGCTGATGATCAGCGTTGGCGCTCGGATCGTTTCCAGTGGTTCCGGCTTCAAATATTTACCAACCGCGCTATCGCTGCGCAGACCTGCAGCGCGTGCAGACACTGGCAGGATGTTATCGAGCATTGTGTTGACCCGCGCGCGTTCTTTTGTGGTGGCTGTCGCCAACAGCCCAGGCGGCGTTGCCAGCACGGTGCTGATGATGCGTGCGCGCGATAGATGCATCGCCGACCAAAACAGGAAATCCGATCCGATCACCGTCATCATTGTGGCCTCGACCCATGGAGCTAGAGGCGGTGCCGAGGCAGCCTGCGTCGTGGGCTTGTAGGTGAGGGGCACCAACAGGATCAGCGCGCTGACGCGATCGGGGTGGCGCATGGCCATCTGCAACGCGGACGGAGCGCCCGCCGATCCGCCGAGAACGGCCGCGTGCTTGATACCGAGTGCGTCCAGGAGGCACACGTGCGCATCCGCTTGCGCTTCAGCCGACGAATTGACCGGCATGGGTGTGCGCAGATAGCCGAACCGCGACATCGCGATGACCCGGATGCCCTTGGTCGCCAGCGGCGCGGCGAACGCCATGCCCTGATCGAAACCGCCACCACTGCCGTGAACCGACATTAGGGGAAAGCCGCTGCCGGCCTCCTGATATTCGATCGGGCCACAGCGGGTTTCGATCAGTACACTGCCATGCGTGACGCGTTCGCGTGCGGCATTGATGTCAGATTGAAAGCGCAGCCAGATAAGCAGCGACCCCACGGCAAGTCCGCACGCCAGCCAGTACATCAGAGCGGACCGACGGAACCGCGATATCAATATCATGGCTGGTCCTTTCGCTGCGATACAACAAATCGATCGTTCCGGACGAGGTACAGGCCGTTGATCCGGATCGGAATCGGCGCGCCGGCAAACGGCGCTTCGGCGGTTCCAGGCTCGTGGGCGTGCACGTGCAGGTGCGGCTCGCTCGTGTTGCCGGAGTTGCCGACCTGCGCAACCGTATCACCAACGCTCAACTTTTCCCCCACGCGGACGAGAACAGTCCCGCGCCGAAAATGGCCGAGCAGGATATCCACGCCGGAGCAACGCAGGATTACGTGATTGCCCGCGAGATGGTCATGGTCCCCGCGCGGCACCTGCATGTCGGGAAGTCCGTCGACTGCGGCGATCACGTCGCCGGCGCACGGAGCGATAACCGGCCGACCGAAAATCACGTATTGGTCCGGCTCCACCGGCAACAACCCGGCGGCACGAAAGCCCCAACGATCAATCGCGATGAGATCGACGCCGTGGCCCTGACCCCAATAGGGTTTATGCCGCGCGATGGATTGGTCCAGCACGGTCGCATGAGCGTTGATCGACGGCCCGGAGCCGCCGTTGGCAACAAGGTACGTACCCGGCCCCACTGGAGAGGCCAAATCGACCACGCGCCTAGTGGGGATTTTTTGCGCTGCGATCGCAATGCGGGTTTCGTTTGCCGCGTAAAGGGTCAGCGCGCCAAACACCGCAATGGATAACCAGCCCAGCGACCCTGTCGGCCAGAGCGGTCGATCTCGTTGCCGCAATAGACCAGCGACAACCGCAGCGATCAGCATTGCGCCGAAAACATACGGCATCCACCACGGTGGGAAGGCCCAGATTCCGGTTTGGCTTATGACGACAAGGCCGACCGCGATCCCAAGCGTTTGCAGCCAGAATCCGACAGCGCTTGGCGGCGGCGCGAATGCCAGCCAGCCAATGAGCGCAAGTGGCACCAGCGCCTGGAGGAGATAGACGGTCAACATGGTCGCGACACTTTCGCCAGCGGTGTAGCCTCTGAACTGACTTTGGTGTCTGCGGTGAGCAACAAGACCAATGCGATGAGCACTAGGAGCGCTGTGACCACGGCGTAGGACCCGCCTGTGGTTGGCGTCGGAACTATGACGAGAATACCTGCCCAGGCGTTGAGCGATGTGTGCAGGACGAGGGCCGGCAGCACGCTTTTTTTCGTCCGCTCAAAGAGCCATCCGAACACGACCGATCCGGCCAAAATGTTGAGCATGAAAAGCGGAATGGGCATGTGCGCTTGGGCCGTAC
>JANOVN010000490.1:0-8598 GCA_031417455.1 Hyphomicrobiaceae bacterium
CGCCCGCTTGAGCAGCGTCTTGCCGTTGTACTTCGGCGGCAGCGTGAGCCACACGAACAACCCGCCCTCGGGCTTGGTCCAGGTCACACCCGGCGGCATGTGCTCTTCAAGGGCCTTGAGCATCGCCGTACGCCGACCCGAGTACAGCGCGCGCGCCTGGGCCACCTGACGGTCATAGGTGCCTGACGCCAATCGATACATCACCATCTGGTTGATGTTGGACGTATTGAGGTCCGACGCCTGCTTGATCAACACCACGCGGCGCACGATTGCTTCCGACGCACATACCCAGCCGATCCGCAGCCCCGGTGTCAGCGTCTTGGAAAACGTCCCGCAATAGATGACCCGCGAACGGTTGATATCGCCGCCATGCCGCGCCACGTCGATCGCTTGGATCGGCGGCAGCGGCTCGCCCTCAAAGCGCAGCGCGCTGTAAGCTGTGTCTTCAAAGACTGGCGCATCGAGACTATCTGAAAGCTCAAGCAATCCCTGACGCGCCTGACGCGATAGCGTTTTCCCGGTCGGGTTGGCGAAATCGGGCACGACATATAAGAACTTGACCGACCCGCCATTTTCGCCCGCCGCATCCTTGTAAGACTGTGGCGTGCGGTTGCTCTGCTCCGGGGTCAGCGTGTCGTAACGCGGCTCATAGGCGGAAAACGCCTGCAACGCCCCAAGATAGGTCGGTGCCTCGACGAGCGCAGTGTCGCCAGCCGTCAAGAACAGCTTGCCGAGGAATTCCAGCGCCTGCTGCGAGCCGGACGTGACCACGATGTTGTCGGGGGTACACGGCACGCCGAGCGTGCCCATGTGCTTTGCAATCCACTCGCGTAGCGGCTGATAGCCCTCGCTGACCGAATACTGCAATCCAGCCTTCATGCTGGCTGGGTCGGACAAGATCGCCGAATAAGCGGCCTTTGCCTCGTCGGCTGGAAACAGAGCCGGGTCTGGAATACCGCCGCCAAACGAGATGATCCCGGGCCGGTCCAATACCTTGAGCAGTTCGCGGATTTCAGACGCCTTCATGCCATCGGCGCGGCGGGCATAGCGTGGTTCGGTGAGGTGCTCGCGCGGCTTGGGGGGCATGGTCGTCATCAGGTCTTGTTGCCTTCTCGATGTGCCGCGCACAGGCGGCGACCGGACCCGCATTGCAGGACCGGCGGATGATTGTGTTATGAGCTTCAACTTGTCAGCGATGCGAACGGCGCTGTCAACAAACGAGCGCTAACTTAGCCAGCACCTGGAACCGCGCGGTCAAAGCCGACCAGGATCTCAAACTCGCCCGGACGCGACCCTTCGGGGATCGGAATGGTGATAGCCTTCACGGCGGAGAAATAACCAATCGGCTTATCGACGGCGACATCTACGTCGATCTTCACGCTATCTGTGGCGATCTTCTCGCGTTTGGCGTCGGTTACTGTGATGGTCACCGGCAGCTTGATATTGCCGGTCTTGCCCTTGGGTCCGAGCAGCACGCGCCCCGCAAACCCATAGCGCACGACGACTTTACCCGGCTCGATCTGACATTCGCGTCCGGTCTTGGTTATTTCGCCGCGATGCATGATCGCGAGGCCATCGCCAACGCGTCCGGCTTCGTAAATGGTGAGATTGTTGTCGCGCTGCCCCACGATGAAACGGGGACATCCGCCAGCTTCTGCGGTAATGGCCGCCGGTGCCGACCCATCGCCTGCCTTGGCGGCCGACAACAACTGATCTTCCGAAACGGTTTTGACATCGCTCTTTGTGGCCGAAGCCGTGCTGCCAAAAACGCTGCCGCCAAGCCCCGAGGTTAACGAAGACACACCGCACCCAGCCAGTGCAATGGTACCAGCAGCGGTAAAACCGATCACAAGAGACTTCTTCAACGCCTGTCCCATTCCCCCGTTGAAATCGCTCACAAGGCTTACAAGCTCCCTACCTGCCACCGATGACACACCGGTGGCCCGGACACAACGCACATCGCGTTTGCCAAAACCTCTCGTAAGGCCCCTAGTCGACATCCCCATCAGACTGTATCACCTGTTGCATGCTCTCGCCATCAAACACAACGGCGAACGAGCGTGGAAATTTTAAAACGGTCGAACGATGACGCCAGCGCCACAGTCAACCTCACTACAGTCGACCATAAGCCCTTCGCAGCGTCCGGATCTTCGCGTCTTGCTGGCGGCCCCTCGCGGGTTTTGCGCCGGTGTCGACCGTGCCATCCAGATAGTCGAACTGGCCCTCATCAAGTACGGCCCCCCCGTCTACGTGCGTCACGAGATTGTCCATAATCGATTCGTTGTGGAGAGTTTGCGGGCAAAAGGTGCCGTTTTTGTGGAAGAAATAGACGAAATACCCGATACTTCGCAGCCAGTGATCTTTTCCGCTCATGGCGTGGCAAAATCGGTACCCTCGGCGGCAAGGTTGCGAAATCTGTTTGTCCTGGATGCCACGTGCCCCCTGGTCTTTAAGGTCCATAACGAAGCAGCGCGCCACCACGAGCAGGGCCACGACATCATTTTGATCGGTCATAAAGGCCACCCTGAGGTTGTCGGCACGATCGGTCAACTTCCCAGCGGCGCGATCCATCTGATCGAAACGGCCCAGCAAGCTCGCGCCTTTGCCCCAGCCGATATGACCAAGCTGGCGTATGTCACCCAAACCACCCTGTCGGTCGACGACACCGCCGAAATCATTGCCATCCTCAAGGCCCGCTTCCCGCAGATCGCGGGTCCCGCCAAGGAAGACATCTGCTATGCGACCACCAACCGCCAGACCTCGGTCAAAGCCATCTCCGACAAGATCGACGCGCTCCTCGTTGTTGGCGCGCCCAACTCGTCCAATTCCCTCCGCCTGGTCGAAGTGGCCGAGCGCAACGGCTGCCCGAAAGCCTTCCTGGTCCAGCGCGCCACCGACATCCCCTGGGACAAACTCGGCGATATCGCGACGCTCGGCGTCTCGGCTGGCGCATCAGCACCTGAGCAATTGGTCACCGAAGTCATCGACGCCATGCGCGCCCGCTACAACGTCACAGTTGAGGTCGTCACCACCGCCGAGGAAAACATCGCCTTTAACATCCCGCGCGATCTGCGCGACGTCGTCCGTCCTGCAGGTTAAGTGCGATCAATGGCAGTTTACACCGAAGTCTCCGATGAAGACCTGAGCGCTTTTCTCGCCCGCTACGATTGCGGCACGCTGTCATTTTACAAGGGCATCGCCGAGGGCGTCGAAAACACCAACTACCTTGTGCATACCGACAAAGACCGCTTCATCCTCACGCTCTACGAAAAGCGCGTCAACGAGGCCGACCTCCCCTATTTCCTGACATTGAAACAGCATCTGGCCCGCCTCGGCGTGCCCTGCCCGGTCCCCGTCCGCGATCGCTTCGGCAACACGCTGGGCGAATTGAACGGCCGCCGCGCCGCGCTCATCACCTTCCTAAACGGGATCTCGGTCAAACGCCCCAAGCCCGAGCACTGTACGTTGTTGGGCAAAGCCCTCGCCCAGCTCCACCTCGCCAGCGCCGATTTCGGCATGTACCGCGCGAACGCGCTGGGCCCCAAGGGCTGGCCGCCGCTGTACGCAAAGTTCGCTTCCCGCGCCAACGAGATCATGCCGGGCTTGGATAAGCTGATTGAAAGCGAACTTGCCGCTCACGCAGGCGGCTTCCCCATTGGTCTTCCCCAAGGCGTCATCCACGCCGACCTTTTTCCCGACAACGTCTTCTTCTCCGACGGCGTGTTGTCCGGCCTGATCGACTTCTACTTCGCCTGCAACGACGCGCTCGCCTACGACATCGCGATCTGCCTCAATGCCTGGTGCTTCGAAGCCGATCATAGTTTCAACATCGCCAAGGGCCGCGCCCTCCTCCAGGCCTACGACCGCATCCGCATGCTCACCACAGCCGAGCGCGCCGCCATGCCCACACTCGCTCGTGCCGCAAGTCTCCGCTTCCTCCTGACCCGCTCGCATGACTGGTTGCACCGAGCGCCGGGCGCTTTGGTCACCCCCCACGACCCCATGGACTATGTTGAAAGGCTGAAGTTCCACCAGCAAACGGGCTCGATTGCTGACTACGGTGGAGACAATTTCTAATGGCGGGTGACGTCTAATGGCAGGCGGATTGTAATGGCAGGCGACGAACTCCCCCCGCCATCGGCGCCCAAAGCGGTGGTGATCTATACCGATGGCGCATGCTCGGGAAACCCCGGCCCCGGCGGCTGGGGCGCGATCCTCACCATGGGCTCAAACCGCAAGGAACTCTCCGGCGGCGAAGCCGATACGACCAACAACCGCATGGAGTTGATGGCAGCGATTCAATCGTTGGAAGCCCTGAAGCAGCGCTGCGTCGTCACGCTCTATACCGACAGCAACTACGTCAAGAACGGCATCACCACCTGGATTCACGGCTGGAAAAAGAACGGCTGGCGCACGGCCGACAAAAAGCCCGTCAAGAACGCCGAACTCTGGCAGCGCTTGGAAGCGGCCCGCACTCGCCACGATGTCACCTGGAAATGGGTCAAAGGCCACGCCGGCCACCCCGAAAACGAACGCGCCGACGAACTCGCCCGAATGGGGTTGGCCCCGTTCAAGGGCAAACGCTAGAGTGCTCGCCGGGAAACCGGAAGGACCCTAAGCCTACAAAATGTGGGAGTAGTCAGTTTTTGTTGATCTGGCTTAGCAAAGGTGGTGGTGTATCTCCTATGTCGGGGGTGCAGATCTTTAGTTTGCCACCATCCAGTCGGGCGATCTGACCATCAAGTCTAAGCAGCTTGTCATCAAAGGTGTGCATCTCGCTCGCCTGCCCAAGGATGGCACTTGCTATATGTACGGAGTCCAGCGGCTTCAGACCAGCGTGCCCACTTGTCATCAATTGACGAGCACGCTCTCCGACCCATCTATCAAGGTTCATCAGCAGGATAAAATCATTTTCAAAAAATGAAGCGATCTTATCGTCTTCAGTTGATTTGATGTCTGGCGATTTGCAGACCTCAACCAAAGATAAAGTCGACGTTAAAATTTCGATCCTGTTCTTTTGAGCTTCGGACACGACTGATCGGCATAAGGTGCTTCGGTCGCTACCGCCAACCACGTTCTGTTCCCGCATTATTAGCGCAATCCAGACGCAAGCGTCCCAGTATACCCTCCTGGGACTACTCGCCATCGCGGCACCTCGATAGATAGTCTTCCGAATTTAGACCGCCTGTAAACTCCGTATCCACTATATCATCCACGTCGGGAAGCTCTTTGCGATCACGCAAGAAGCGCACTTGGGCCGCATCAACGTGAGAAATTCGTCCAGCTGCCTTAAAGTAAACCGTGCCGTGGACTTGCAGACGTCGGTTGTTCCAAACCTCACCGATCTCTCTAATGCTTATCTCCCGCTCCGCTTCGCCGGTCACAAAGCACTTTATCTCGTCACCGGTCAGTCGGTGTTTTATCCAAAAGACGGGCCGCCCCCTATCTCGATCAATACCTCTAAAATGTCCTTCAACAGAACCGAGTTCTTTATAGGGGCGTCCTTTCGGCGCGAGCACTTCGCGGACATTGCTTGCGGAGACGCGCGCGGAAGATGTCGTTAATTCGATCTTCGGCTGTCCATTTTCAAATTCTATGCGCATTAAATCGAGACCATTGGTCACTCTCTCAAACAGCTTATGTGCGGCGGCAAGTGCTTTGTCATTAAAATATGCGGGGCGATGAGCATTTTGGCTCAATTGACTTAAGCCAGTAGTGGCGTGGTTGATAACGAGGCCGGTTCTATGGTCGACGTTAACTCCAAATTTGCGGGGGAACGCTTCCGCCTCTATGCAAAGTGGACTGTTCTTGCTGGCGCCTGTAATGCGCCATTCAATGGCGCTCTCACCGTCTCCAGCAAGAGTTTCTTCGACTTGAGATAAGACCTCGAAATAATCTCGAACTTGGCCGAGAAAATCTTCGATAGTCGGCGCGTCTGTTTCGCTTCCGCGGCCAGAGACACTCAGCTTGATTTTCTTGCTCATCTCAATCCTCGTCGGATCTTTGGCTTAGCAAACCCACAGTAGACCGGTTGTTGAATATGCTTGCACCGACCTTACCAAACTCTTTACCGTCCAGTGTACACAAAGTCTCGCTCTCCCGCCGTGCCCCATTCGGCGCGAGTATGCCCTGCACCGGCACCAGCTTGCGCATCGCCCGCGCCGGAGCTTTCGTCCCGATCGGCGTGACGAGTTCCTTGGTCGCCTCGATCAAAATCACGCCCGCGAACCGACGCGACACGGCAGCCCCTATCCGCTCGATGGTCGGCGCCGACCGCACCAGGAGCGCCCGATGAATCGGCGGCAGATACAGCGCGCAATCCCATTCGAGCGGGGTAAACATCGCCTCCCGCAACAAAAGGTCGAGTTGACCGCGCGAGTAGGGCCGCCCCTGGCCGAACGGGGTCCTGTCCGTGCGCGCCCATATCCCGGTCCGGTTCGGCGCGATGATGAGCAACCGCCCGGCGGGCTTCAGCACGCGCCACATCTCGCGCAGCAACGCAGACGGTCGTTCGGCAACCTCCAGCCCATGCACGATCAGCATCCGGTCGACGCAATTGTCGGGCAGCGGCAGATGCTGCTCCTCGACCAGCACCGACATATTGCGGTCCGCCGACGGCCACACGAGCGCGCCCTGTCCCTCTGGCATCAGCGCGCAAATGCGCGATGCCTCTCCGCGAAACGACCCCAGGAACGGCGAGGCAAACCCAAACCCCATGATGACGTCTCCGGCGGGCCGGGGCCATTTGGCACGGATCTTCTGCGCCAGAATCCGCCGGGCAACGAGGCCGAGCGGCGTCTGGTAGAAGTCCCTCAGATCTGTGACGTCGGTTTGCATAGGTCGACCAAAGCTACGAGCCTTGAATCTGGGCGATCCGCGCGCCTATAGCAAGGTGTCGTTGTGAGGCAACTCAGCCCGCGCGTCCTAAACGCCGGTCAGGATTGAACCACGAACGCATCGGCGGAGTTATACTTGTCGGCCAAACGGATGTTCGCAAGCCGCCCAATGGATGCTATGGGGACCACTACGAACATAGTGGAGACGAGCAACATGTCGAACCTGGAAATCCACCAGTTCATAGTCGGCGACGACAATTATTGCGTGTTGCTGCACGACGCAGATGTGGGCGTGACCGTCAGCATCGACGCCCCCGATGACGAGGCAATCGAGCGCGAATTAGCCGCCAAGGGCTGGAAACTCACCCATATTCTGATCACCCACCATCACGGCGACCACACCGTCGGTATTGCTGACCTCAAGCGGGCCTACAACTGCCAGGTCATCGGCCCCGCCGCCGAATCCCACAAAATCGCGGGCCTGGACCGTACCGTGCGCGAAGGCGATGAGGTCGCCATCGGCCGTCACACGTTCACCGTTCTCGAAACCCCCGGCCACACGCTTGGCCACATCGCCTATGTCGAAAAGGACGCCAAACTCGCTTTTGTCGGCGATACGCTCTTTGCTATGGGCTGCGGCCGCGTCATTGAAGGCGACTACCCGATGATGTGGAAATCCCTCTCCAAGCTCGCCGCCCTCAATGAAGACACGCTCATTTACTGCGGCCACAATTACACCGCTTCGAACGCCCGCTTCTCAACCACCATCGAGCCAGGCAACCTGGCGCTCCAGGTGCGTGCCCGCGCCGCAGCCAACGGCGACGCCCAGGTTCCAACGCGCCTCGGCGACGAACTCGCAACCAACCCGTTCCTGCGCGCCGATAACGCCTCCATCCGCCAATTCCTCGGCCTTGTCGGCGTCCCAGCCTGGAAAGTCTTCGGTGAAATCCGCGACCGCAAAAACAAAGCCTGATGCCAGCCCAAAGCCAAACAGCGCACGACATCATTCGCCTGCTGCAGGCGAGAGGCCCCAATATGTCGTCCCCACAATCCACTGGCAGCAAGCCCGCTCGCAGGGGTCTTGGACGCTCGTCGGCTGCACGGTCGCGCCGGGTTTCGTGTTCGAAGGATTCAAGATCGCCGGGCCCTCGTTTGATCCCGCCCCCGCTTGAGTCGCCACACTAACCGTCTCCTTCAAGCAACACTCCCAACGAATTCTAACCCGTCTACCAACATTTCGAACTTCGCAACCCGTTGATATACACAGGTCGTTTTCGATTTTTTCTTTCCCGTAACGTGACCATGCTTGCCGCTCCAAACCGACTCGGAAAGAGTGACATCGAATCAAAGGTGACGACCAACGGGGATTAATTCATGAAGCGGGACGCGACCAAGCCGGCGTTGAGCGCGATCTTTGTCGACTATGACAACATCTATCTCTCGTTGAAGCGTAAGAACGAAGACGCCGCGAAGCGCTTTTCGAAAGACGCGAGCCTGTGGATCAAGGAGCTCGAAACCGGGCGACTGATCACCTCGACGAACGGTTATGGCGAAGTCGGCCAGCGTCGCATCGTGATGAACCGCTGCTACGGCAACTCCGTACCCCGCCGCAACACCCACGACAATTCGACCGACATGAACTCGTTCCCGTTCGTGCGCAATCACTTCCTGCGCGCCGGCAGCGAGACCATCGATTGCCCCCCGCTGACGGCTCAGATGAAGAACTCCGCCGACATCCGCATGGTCATGGACATTCGTGACA
>JANOVN010000491.1:0-4409 GCA_031417455.1 Hyphomicrobiaceae bacterium
GGACAGTTGAGGGGCTACTCGCCCCTCAAACGCCCCCGCCAGGGGCTCGCCCCTGGACCCAAGCCTTAAGGGCACTTCACGGGGTCAGGCCGTTTTCGGGATGAACTTCAGGGCGACGCCGTTCATGCAGTAGCGCAGGCCAGTGGGTTTGGGGCCGTCGTTGAAGACGTGGCCGAGGTGACCGCCGCAGCGGCGGCAATGCACTTCGGTACGGGTGGAGAACAGGCTTTTGTCGACGCTCGTGCCGATGGCATTGTCGATTGGCGCGTAAAAGCTCGGCCAGCCAGTGCCGCTGTCGAACTTGGTCTGCGACGTATAGACCGGCAGGTCGCAACCCGCGCACGCGTAGGTTCCGGCGGCGGAGGTTTTGTCGAGCGGGCTGGAGCCTGCGTATTCGGTGCCGTGTTTGCGCAGTACGTTGTATTGCGCTGGCGTTAACAGCTTGGCCCACTCGGCGTCGGTTTTGGTGACCTCGAAAGTTCCGCTCGTATCAGCCGCCGCCGCTGAACGGACGCCAAGCAGGGAAGCGGCAGCAAGCGAGAAGGTACGGCGGGTCATCATAGGTGGCTCCTCAGGGTAACGGTTGCCGATAGATACGCAGTCGCGGGGCAGCAGTTACGGAAGCACACGGATTTGTGATGGGTCGATAGGGGGGCGCGAACCGGGCTTACTCGCAGATCGTTTTAGCTGTGTTGCGCTGGGCTAGGTCGACGTGGAAGTGGTTGCGGTGGGCGGCGTTGGTTTCGGGGCCGAGCGTGGTTGAGAACCGCTTGCAGGCGCTTTCGTGGACGGCGCGGAGGAATCCAGAGGTGGCGTTTGCCGCGTTAGGGTCGGCGGGTAACGCAGGGGCGGCGGCGGTTTTGGGTTCGTCCGACTTCTTGTCAGCGGGCTTTGTGGGGCCGCCGAGGCGGCTGGGTTGGGCAAGGCCGAAATCGGAGGGCTGTTTTGCTGCCGGGGCGTTGCCGAAGGTGATGGCTGGTTTGGGGAGGCCTTCGATCAGGGTGCCGGCATTGGCGAGCGGGTTGGGCTGGGTTTGCGGGATTGAAGGTGTTGCCGGTTTGGCGGAGGCTAGGGCGCGAGCGCGGGCTTCGGCTTGAACTTTGTCAGCGACGAGGCGGGCGGCTTGTGCTTTTTCGGCGGCGGCAGCGGCTGTGCGGATTTCGCTGGAGGTCATGCCCCAGCCTTCGAGCACAAAGGCGGTCTGACCGGAGGCGGTGGCGAAGCCGCGGATGTCGAGAGCGTTGGCCTTACCGTGTTCGGAGAGCTTGCTCATCGTGCGGCCATAGGCGTTGCGGCAGGAGTAGGAGCTCATGGTTTCGAGGCGGACGACTTCTTTGCCGAGGTGTTTTTTGGCGAGCGGCTGGATATCGGCTTTGACCCAGTTATGGACCGCGACGGCCATATCGCAATTGAGGATAGCCGGCGGGGTGATCGCGACTTGCGGGTTCTTGCCGACGCTGACGAGTTCGATGGGGGCAAGATCGCCGCAGGAACCGTCTTCGATGGGGTCCTTGGCGATGGTCACCGCGTTGATGGTGGCGAGGAGGGCGGTGCAGCGGGCGCGGGCGGTATCGATTTCGATTTTGCGCTGGGCGGCAATGGCTGCTGTTTCCGCGGCGGCGGTTGCTGCTGCGGCAGAGGTTGCGTCGGCCGAGGTTGCAGCAGAGGTTGCAGCGGCAGCGGTTGCAGCAGGCGGCGTTCTGGCGGCGACGGGCTTGGAGCCTTGAGCGGCGTGAGCGATGGAGGACATGACAAAGGAAGTTATGGCAAGGGAAGTCATGGCAATGAGGTTGCGGCTGGCGGCTGCGGTGGCAAACGAGGGCCAAAAGCGTGCAGGGTATTGAATAGACAATGCGATCACGTTCGACTCCCTGCCAACGCCTGTCGTTGCTGTTTCGCCGCTGAAGGGCCGAAACGGCAAACGAATCACCGGCGGTATATTACACAATTCTGCCCGTTTCCGGAACGTCTGCCTACGTCCACAGGGCGAACGAGTTGATTTGTCTGGAATGATACAAACGCGAGTGGATCGTATTTGTTGCGTCGTTGTCGTTCACGTCGTTGTGGGCTCATTCGAAAACGCTTTACACATTCGTCAAAACGCGCGGCACTATTGCGTGGTTCAAGATATGTGATGGTGTGGTCGAACGGGGGCGGATTCATGGCAGAGGCGGCAGTTATTCCCGCGACAAATGGCGTGAGTGATGTCCGTTTGGGGGCGGCTGCGGTCGTTACGCTGGATCGGGGCGGGGCGCTCAATGCGCTGACGCCTGCGATGGTGGCGCGGCTGGACGGCTGTTACCGGCGGTTCGCGCGGGACGCTAATTTGTATGTGGTGATCCTGAAGTCGGCTGACGCTAAGGCGTTCTGTGCGGGCGGGGATGTGCGGGCGCTGAGTGCCTTGGCGCGGACGGATTTGGCGGCGGCGCGGGACGCGTTGCGGGCCGAGTATGGGTTGAACTGGCTGCATGAGTGCTTTTCCAAGCCAACGGTGGCGTTCATCGACGGGTTTGTGATGGGCTCCGGCGTTGGGATTTCGGCGTATGCAACTCACCGGGTGGCCGGGCCGCGCTACAGGTATGGGATGCCCGAGACGGCGATCGGGTTCTTTCCCGATGTTGGCGCGGCTTACGGGTTGGCGCGGCTGCCGCATCATATGGGTCGGTATATTGGGTTGACGGGGCACAGCATTGAACGGGCGGACGCCTATGCGATGGGGCTGGTGACGCATTGCCTGGAGCGGGAGCAGTTTGGCGAGATCGAGGCTGGGCTTGCGGAGGCTTGGCCGGTCGATCCGTTGCTGGACGAGCGGCATCGCGATCCGGGGCCGGCCCCCTTGATGGTTCATGCGGAGGCGATTGACCACTGTTTCAGCGCGGCGCGTGTCGAGGAGGTGTTGGAGCGGCTGGAGGGGGTGCGGGGGGGGAGTGAGCCGTTTGCACAGAAGGCGCTGGCGGATTTGCGGACGCGGTCGCCGCTCGCGCTCAAGGTCGCCCTGCGCCACATCAAGGAGGCGGGGGCGCTAGATTTGCGGCAGACGCTGGAAGTCGATTACCGGCTCGGCTGCCGTTTCATGGCGGTTGCCGATTTCCACGAGGGCGTGCGGGCGGCGTTGATCGACAAGGACCACGCGCCGAAGTGGGTGCCTGCCGCGCTGGCCGATGTCACCAAGAACGAGCTCGACGATCTGTTTGCTGCGATGCCAAGCGCTGAACTCAACCTTCCGTTGCGTCAAGTGATGCAACGCATGCGGGTTTAGAGTGTTTGGTTATGGATCTGGGGGCAAGGTTTCAGTGGTGATACTCGGCTCGCGGCGGTGAATTTTTGTGACGAGCAGATTTTTCTCCAGGATTTTGCGCGCTAAAATCCTGTATTTGCGTGGTTTTGTTCGATTGTGGGTCAAATTCGAGGTGTATTCGGCGAGATGAAACCCGATGTTTACTATGTCTATTTAGGTAAGGTTTAGTTATCCAGTGTAGTCTGACATCAACCCGGAAATGAACCGGATTGCACAACCTTAGATAGTAATGCGTAAAAAGGCGTCAGTCCCATGAGTATCGCGTACGACATGCGCAACCGCGCACTTGCCCCTACCCCACACGTCGTCCAGGAAGAAGGTTTCCGTGGCGAATATCTCCAAGCGCTGCGCCTCATCGAGCGGCTGCACCGGCTTTTGCTCGATGTCATCAAAGACGAATTTGACCGCAACGGCGGGTCGGACATCAACAGCGTGCAGGCGCTGCTGTTGTACAATATCGGCGAAGGCGAGCTGACGGCCGGCGAACTCAAAACGCGCGGCTATTATCTTGGCTCGAACGTCTCCTACAACCTGAAGAAGCTCGTCGATATGGGCTATATTCACTATAAGCGCTCGGACATCGACAAGCGTTCGGTGCGGGTCTCGTTGACGGAGAAGGGCAAGGACGCCTGCGACGTAGTGCAGAAGCTGTACCATCGCCAGCTGTCGTCGATCGAGGCCGTCGGTCAGGTCAACAACGACGACGTGAAGGGCTTGAACAAGGCGCTGGTTCGCCTGGAGCGCTTCTGGTCGGACCAGATCCGTTATAGGCTCTGATGTTGGCGAAAGCCTCGGCCTTTAGAAGGTCAAGGCTTTTGAAGTCGGCGCTCGCGCCTGGGCCTCTCCGGCCTTGGCACAGCGCCGGGGCGTTATCGCGGGAGGGATATCGGTGTGGCTGTGGTGGGTATGCCGCAGCGGGCCGGTCGATGCCGCCTGGAATATAAAAGTGACTTCCCAAAAGACGTCGAATACATCAAATCGCTACGGTTATACCGCTTCGCGATTTGGAGACATCGATGACTGTGCTGACGCTTAAGTACCTTCAGCCAAAGTTCGCGTGTGTCCCCGCAATGGTTTTGCTCATGTCTGCGCCAGCTGTGGCGCAGGACGG
>JANOVN010000492.1:0-2127 GCA_031417455.1 Hyphomicrobiaceae bacterium
CCACCCCCGCGCCAACGCGCACCCTTGACGCGCCGCGGCCACCGGCCTCATCTGGCATAGATCAAATTCCCGTCCCCCAACGAACGGACCCCGCCATGACCGAACGCAACTCCTGGCAAGCCATGCAGCGCGGCCTCAACCAAACATGCCCGGCGTGCGGCGAGGGCTCGCTCTACACCAGCTACCTCAAGGTCGCCGACGCCTGCCCCAAGTGCGGCGAAGAGTTGCATCATCAGCGCGCCGACGACGCCCCCGCCTACTTTACCATGTTCATCATCGGCCACATCGTCGTCGGCGCGGTCATGACGGTCGAATCCCGCTTCGCCCCCGATCTTTGGGTCCACGCCCTCATCTGGCCGCCGATCCTGCTCGGCATGAGCCTGTTCATGCTGCCGCGCATCAAGGGCGTACTCATCGGCTTGCAATGGGCCAAACACATGCACGGCTTCGACAAAGCCACCCCCGCCACGCTGCCGCCAGCCGCCAAAGCTACGGCCTGACCGCGTGTCCATCCCTGCCCCACCCGAAGCCAAGAAACCGCTCGTCCCGCGTGACGCGGCAACGCTCGTGCTCGTCGATCACACAGCCGATGTCGCGCGCGTCCTCATGGGCCGCCGTCACCCGGACATGGCGTTCCTCGCCAACAAGTTCGTGTTCCCCGGTGGCCGCGTCGACGACGCCGATCTGACCGCCCAGCCGCCCGAAGACCTCCACCCCGCCGTCGCCGAAAAGCTCCTGTTAGAAATGCGCGGCAAAGCCTCGCCCGAGCGGGCCCGCGCATTAGCCATCGCGGCAGTGCGCGAAGTCCGCGAGGAAACCGGCCTCATCCTCGGCAACCCAGACAGCCCGCCATTGGCAGCGCTCGCCTACTTTGCCCGCGCAATCACCCCGCCCGACCGCCCCCGCCGGTTCGACACCCGCTTTTTCATGGCAAACGCCAACCTCGTCGCCGACAAAACCCTCGGCGGTGACGGCGAGCTCTCAGATCTCGCCTGGTTCACCCTGGAACAAACCATCACCCTCGACATGCCAGGCATCACCCGCCTCATCATCGAAGACATCGCTCAGGTCCTGAGGCTACCGCCCCATAAGGCCAGCACCCCCGCCAGCCATCCAATCCCGTTCTATTACCACCGCGCCGGTCACTTCCAACGCGACCTGCTGTAGCCCCAACTAGTGTCCCGCCTTCTTCGCCCAAAGCGCAGGGAGCAATCGCGACCCGTCGCGAGCGGCGCGTCATCGCGCAGCGATGCTCCGCATCGACGCCGGAGCGCCACAGCGCGTGAGGCCGAAAGTGCCACCCTTGACACCAAAACGATCCGGGCTATGGTGCGCGCTCACAATTTTGTTCATCGCACACGTCAGGCAATACAATGGCTAAGCCAGTCACCCAGAAGATCAAGCTGCTCTCGACCGCAAACACCGGCTTCTTCTATGTCACCAAAAAGAATCCGCGCACCAGCACGGAAAAGCTCGTCTTCAAGAAGTACGACCCCATCGTGAAGAAGCACGTCGAATTCAAAGAAACCAAAATCAAGTAATTGATGGGCGGCCCGGTTGTTAAACCAGGGTCGCCGGAATGGCCCTATTTCTTACCTAGTCGATGTTTCAGCGCCCGCAATTTTCACACAACAGCCCCGCCGGACCAGCATTAAATTTGAGCTGGCCACCGGCTTACACACCGCAATCGGCCATCCGGCATGATGGCTGGACAGCATTTTTTTGTATTGGGGCGGGGTCCACTCGCAACTCCCGCCTTACGGGCTTCAAGCCCATAGAGGCGCCAGGGTTCATACCTCATCTCGGCAGCGGGGTACGAAGACCGAGTTCCGCACGAACCCTGGCGTACCAAGTTGATGTCGAAGAGGGCGTCGACAACCAGCTTGGGATACCGTGACCAGCGATTGCAATTTTGCCTTGCGGCGGTATTGCAGGATGCAGTCACGTTTCAGACACTCATCAGCAGTTGCGGCCAACCGACCAGTGCCAGAACCAAAAGCACCATGTAAACGGTGTATAGTACACCATATACACAATCCTAGCGCGACTATGGCAGAAAACTCTGGATAGCGCAAGTATGCCCTTGACAGACGATAGACTCAGAGATTTCCGACCGCACTGCACAAA
>JANOVN010000493.1:0-39400 GCA_031417455.1 Hyphomicrobiaceae bacterium
GCAAGGCGACCACCGCGCTCGTCCTGTTCTTTGGCGCCCAAGCCGTCATCAGCGGCGAACTGACTGTCGGCGGCCTCGTCGCCTTCAACATGATGATGGGTCAGGCAACCCAGCCGATCCTCCGCCTGTCGCAGCTCTGGCAGGATTTCCAGCAGGTCCAGATCTCGGTCGAACGCTTAGGCGACATCTTGAACGCGGTCCCCGAAAGCCGTCAACTCTCGAACGCCACGCTGCCCCCTGCGCGCGGTGCCATCAAGGTCGAAGGCATCGACTTCCGCTATGTCCAGGGCGGACCCGAAGTTTTGAAAGGCATCACGCTCGACATCCCCGAAGGTCAGGTCATCGGCATCGTCGGCCCCTCGGGCTCGGGCAAATCCACGCTCACCAAGCTCATTCAGCGCCTCTACCGCCCCGAACGCGGCCAGATTCTGCTCGACGGCATCGACATCTCGCAGGTCGATACCGCGTGGCTCCGTCGCCAGATCGGCGTCGTGCTCCAGGAAAACCTGCTGTTCAACCGCACGATCCATGAAAACATCGCGCTCGCCAATCCAGGCCTTCCGCGTGCCCACGTCATCGCCGCCGCCCGACTCGCTGGCGCCGACGAATTCATCACCCGCATGCCCATGGGCTATGACACGATGATCGAGGAGCGCGGCGCCAACCTGTCTGGCGGCCAGCGCCAGCGCATCGCCATCGCCCGCGCCCTCGCAACCAAACCCCGCATCCTCATCCTGGACGAAGCGACCAGCGCGCTCGACTACGAAAGCGAACGCATCATCCAGTCGAACATGCGCTCCATCACCAAAGGCCGCACAGTCGTCATCATCGCCCATCGCCTCGCCGCCGTCCGCAATTGCGACCGCATCATCGCCATCAAGGACGGGGTCGTTGTCGAAGACGGCACGCATGCCGAACTGCTGGAAAAGCCAGGTGGCGTCTATGCCAAGCTCTGGCGCATGCAGTCCGAACCGGTCGAGGACTAATCCCCATGTTCGCACTTTGGCCCATGTTTGCACTCTTGCCCGTGTTCGCCTTTCCGCCCGCGTTCGGTTTCTTGGCAACCGTTGTGCCGATAGCCCTCGATCAACCCGAGAGTGCCCCATCCGCTTCTCTGGTGCTCGTGGCCTGCGAGATTGCCCTCGTGGTCTTGTTGCTGGCCTTCGCCTTCACGCGCCTGCGCAACTATCGTGACCGCTCGGTCCTGTCGGGCGTTGCGTCAACCGTCTCATCAACCGTCTCATCAACCGCCGCATCCATGGCATCGACGGTTTCCTCCACAGCCTCAGCCGCAGCCTCCGCCGCTGCTACGTCCACGGCAATCGCGGTCACCAAAGTGACCTCAGCGGTTGCCCACTCAAATCCCCCATTGCCCGGCGAGATGACGCGCGATCTCGACGCCACCGACCGCGAATTCCTCCCCGCCGCCCTCGAACTGCTGGAAACTCCGCCCTCCCCGGTGCGCATCGCCGGCATCTGGCTGATCTGCAGCGCCGTCATCGTCGCCCTCACCTGGTCCTATTTCGGCAAGCTCGACATCCACGCAGTCGCCCAGGGCCGCATCCAGCCGTCTGGCCGCTCCAAAGTCATTCAGCCAGTCGAGGCGGGCAAGGTCGTCGCCATCTTCGTCGAAAACGGCACGCGCGTGAAAGCCGGTGACATCCTTCTTGAACTGGACCCGACTGAAACCGGCGCCGACCGCCAGTCGCAGACCCGCGATTTGGAATCCGCCCGCGCCGAATCCGCCCGCCGCCGCGTCGCGATCGCAGTCGCCCGCGACACCGACCGCTCGCTCGTCCCCAAGCCCATCGCCTTCGACCCGACCATCTCGAACGCTGTCCGTAGCCGCGAAGAACTGGTTCTCGCCGGTGACCTTGGTCAGCTTAAATCCAGCCGCTCCAATCAGGTCGCCCAATTGGCCGAACGCATCGCCACCAAGGAAAAGCTCACCGCCAGCCTCAAGTCGCGTGAGAAGGTGATCGCGCTTGCCAAAGAGCGCGTGGACATGCGCACCCAACTCAACGATTCCGGCTCCCTCTCCCGCGCCCTCGTCATCGAAGTGCTTTCCCAATACGAAGCCCAGGTCACGACCCAAATCGCCGAGAAGGGCCAACTCGTCGAGACCGAAGCCGCCATCAACACCGTCGCCTCCAAGATCGAAGAACTCATCAGCCAATTCGTCTCCGACCAGTCGAGTAAACTCGCCGAAGCCGAACGCAAAGCCGACCGCATCGCCCAGGACCTCGTCAAGGCGACCGCCAAGAATGAGCGCGCCACGCTGAAATCGCCGATCACCGGCACAATCCAGCAGCTCGCCGTCTCGACCGTCGGTCAGGTGGTCAGCGGCGCACAATCCCTGATGACGATCGTCCCCTCCGACGGCCCCATCGAAATCGAAGCCATGATCCAGAACCAGGATATCGGCTTCGTCGAACCCGGCCAGGATGCCATCATCAAGATCGAAGCCTTCCCCTTTACCCGCTTTGGCTCGATCTCGGGCAAAGTCTCCCGCGTCTCCCGCGACGCCGTCGAGGAACGCGATGCCATCGCGATGGCCGACCCAATGCAGGCGGCCCGCCCTGGCGGCGCGTCAGGCGGTGCTGGTGCCAAAGGCCCCAACCTCGTTTTTCCCGCCACCGTCCGCCTGGATAAAATGACCATCACCGTCGACGGCAAGGAAATCGCGCTTAGCCCCGGCATGTCGGTCACCGTCGAAATCCTGACCGGCCAGCGCCGCGCCATCGACTATGTCTTAGCCCCCCTGCGCGAAGTCGCCTCCAGCACCGCCCGCGAACGCTAGAGTGCTTCTGTGGAAAAGCATGTGCCACCTCCACAAGGGCCCCACGAGCGACCGCAATTGCGGCACCACGGACACACCCCGCAGGAATACCCGCATGAGGCCGTCATTGGCCGCACCAACGCCCCGATGCCGCCGGATTTGGCGATCACACAACGCCACAACGGGGAGCACGGCAGCAGTTTTGCGCCCCTCCACCAGTGATCGAACCGGAGCACTTTTTAAATGTTGATGCGATACGCCCGCCTCGCAGCCGTTGCCGTTCTGGCCCTGTGTGGCACCCACGCACAGGCGAGCGCCGACAGTGCCCGCGACATCGACGCCGGCGTCGAACACACCCTTACCCGCTTCTACTCCAAAGTCGGCGGCTCGCGCGATCTGGTTGCCAAAGCCCGGGGCGTCCTCGTCTTCCCCGCGGTCGTCAAAGCAGGCCTCGGCCTCGGCGGCGAATACGGCGAAGGCGCGCTGATCGTCGACGGCCAATGGGGCGGCTATTACAATACCGTCTCCGCCTCGATCGGTTTCCAGCTCGGCGTCGAACAGCGCTCGGTCATCGTCGCGTTCATGACTGACGAAGCGCTCACCAATTTCCGCCGCACTCACGGCTGGAAAGTCGGCGTCGACGGCTCGGTCGCCATCATCACGCTGGGCGTCGGTGCGTCCGTCGACACCAACAAACTCACCAACCCCGTCGTCGGCTTCATCCTCGACCCCAAAGGCCTGATGTATAACCTCACCCTCGAAGGCTCAAAGATCACCCAGATCTCGCGGTAACGTCGATCCCCTCGTGGCCGCAGGCCGCCAGGAGCAACGCGAACCGGCGCGAGTGCTGCCAGTGCGAAGGCACCAAGTGGACTGCGGAGCGCGAGGCCGGAGTGCTACTGAGCACGACCAACCCAAAAGCCTTGCTGCTCGCAGGGCGAGTATGATGCCAGCAAATTACCGCACCGCCTTCGTCACCTGTCCATCGACCACATCGATGATCCGGTCGCAGCGGCTTGCGATGTCCTTGCTGTGAGTGACGACGAGAAACGTCGTTGCGTTGGCGCGGTTCACGCGTTGCATCATCGCGATCACGGTGTCGGCCGACTTGGTATCGAGGTTGCCGGTCGGCTCATCCGCAAGGATCAGCGCCGGGTTCATGGCGAGCGACCGCGCGATGGCCACCCGCTGCTGCTGCCCGCCCGACATGTTGGCGACGAGATTGTCCTTCCATCGCGTCAACTCGACCTGCTCCAGTAGTTCCCCGGCCCGTGCGCGCATCGCGCCGTTGGGGAATTTGTTGTCGACGAGCATCGGCATCATCACGTTCTCGAGCGCCGTGAACGCCGTGATGAGGCAATGCGCCTGAAACACGAATCCAATGTTGTGACCGCGCAGCTTGGTCAGATCGGTGTCGTTCAATTGGCTCGTCTCGCGTTCGGTGATGAACAGTTGTCCCGATGTCGGCCGGTCGAGCAAGCCGATAATGTTGAGCAGCGTGCTCTTGCCCGATCCCGACGGCCCGGTGAGCGCCACGAACTCGCCCCGCTGCAACTCCAGATCGATGCCGTGTAGCACCTCGACCTCGACCGGCGTGCCCACGTTGTAGGCCTTGCGGATGCCGGTCATGCGGACGACGGGGGGAGTAACGGGTGAAGGTTCAACCACGGATCGCCACCACCGGATCGAGCTTGGCTGCGCGCAACGCGGGCACCGCTGCCGCTGCAACGCCGGTCAGCGCCGCGAGCACCATCGCGTACACGAATAACTGCGGTTCCAGGATCAATGGAAACAGTTCGCTACCGTCCGCCTGCCGCAGAGCGCCATGCCAATACAGTAGCGCACTTGCCCCCGTCGCCGATCCGATCAGCGCCCCGGCAAACCCGAGCAACCCGCCTTGCAACAGAAAGATCCGCAGAATTTGCCCTTGCGACGTTCCCATCGCGCGCAAAATCCCAATATCGCGCGAGCGTTGAATGACCGACACGACGAGCACGCTCGCGATCCCGAAAGCGACGGACAATCCCACGAACAACCGGATCAACGTGTTCGAGGTCTTCTGCGCGTTGACCGCCGTAAAGAACTGCGCGTTGGTCTTGATCCAGCTATCCGCCTGGACCCCGGTCGCGACCCTCACCTCCTGCGCGATTGCCTCCGCCGCATAGACATCCTCGACCGTCAAGTCGATCGACGTCACCCCGCCCGGCAGGTTCGACAGCGCCTGTGCCGTCCGCAGTGCCACATACGTCGAGCGCATGTTCGCGCCCTTGTTGCCCAGATCGAAAATGCCGGAAATCGTCAGCAGCCGAGCCGCGCCGGTCGCCGACGTCACCGTGAGTTTGTCGCCAACCGTCACGCCCAGATCCTTCGCTAAGTCCAAACCCACGACGATGTCGTCGCTCGTCACGCGCGGTTGCCCCGCCACAATGTAGTCAGGCAGCTTGACGATCTTGAAATACACTTCGGCATCAATCCCCGTCATCGTGATTGACCGGCTGGCGCTGCCCCGCACGGCGAGTGCTGCCGCCGAAACGGTTGGCGAAACATTTGTGATCGCCGGCCACGTCACCAGCAGCGCGCGAACCTTTTGCCACTGATCGATAGAGCGCAACCGTTGCGCCGGACGTTGCACGATTGCGCCCACCGTCATGCCGGGACCGTTTCGTAACGGCCGCGCAACCTCGTCTGCCGGGATCAGTTGAATGTGCGCCGATGACGTCAGCACGCGCTTGATGAAGTTCGCCTGCAGCCCCGTGAGCAACGCCGACATGAACACGATGACCGCCACGCCGATGGAGACGCCCGTGATGATGAACAGCGTCTGCATCCGCCCCTCGCGGAGGAAGCGAAGCGCGGTGATCCACTCGAACGGCGCCCAGGTGTTCATCGTCGAGGTGTTCATGACGCTGCAGCGTCCGCCGGGCTCACCCTCACGCGCTGCCCAACTTTGATCTTGGTGTTGCTGGCCGGGATCACGAGGTCGCCGGCGTCAAGCCCCGACAACACCTCGGCCTTGCCGCCGCTGACGATGCCGAGCTTGACCTCCTGGCGGTTCGCTCGTCCCCCCGTGGCCTTCAAGACCCACGGTTTGGCCCCGTTGATACTGCGAATGCTTCCCGCTGAGACCGTGACCGCGTTGTCTTTCCGCGCGACTTCGATGTCGGCTGAAATGGTCATGTCCTGACGCAGATAATCCGGCGGTCTGGGCACCCGAAGCTTGACCTCGACGGACGCACGCTGCAAATCGATGCCTGGATTGACGTAGAAGACTTCCGCCGGGAATGTCTCTTTGGCGTAAGCGTCCGCGGATCCGAGCGCCTTCTGGCCGATGCTGATCAGGCTCAGATTTTTCTCGTCGATCTGCACCACGAGTTGGATCTCGCCATCCGGTGACAGCACCATCAGCGTCGCCGGCGGCGCGACGGTGTTTCCGGCCTCCACGTTGCGCGAAATCAGCACGCCGTCTCGCGGCGCCTTGATGACGGTATAGCTGAGCCGCGACTGCGCCGATGCAAGGCTGGCCTTCGCCTGATTGAGTTGCGTCTCCGCCATCACGTAATCGCTGCCGGAGGCCTGCGTCGTCGCAACCTGAAATTCGGCGCTTTTGACCTGCGCCTTCGCCACTTCGAGCGCCCGCGTGGCTTCATCGAGTGCGACCTTTGTCGCGTACCCATCGCGGCTGAGCTTCACGGTGCGGTCATACCCGTTCTGCGCATTGGTCAGCGTTGCCTGAGCCTGCTTTACGGTTTGTTCGGCGGCTGGATGCGTCACTTCCCGCATCTGCCGCAGCCGCGCTTCGCCCTGTGCGACGACCCCCTCGGCCTGGGTCACGACCGCCCGCAATTCGCGGTCATCGAGTTCGATCAGCGTCTGTCCCGCCTTCACCGTCTGCCCCTCGACCACGGGCACCTTTGCAACCACTGCGGTAATCTGGCTGGCGATGTTCACCCGGAACGGCGCTTCCACATGCCCGCTGGCAACAATCGTTTGCAGGAACAAACCGCGCACCGCCGCCTCGCCCACGACCTTGGGACCAAACAGCGCCGCCGGGCCGAAATTGAGTGCGAGAAAAAGCGCAATCGCCGCGGCCAAGGCGGTCCACTTGCGCACCCACAACGCCGCCGTATAGGGCGAAACCCGATGCCCGGTCTCACGCAGCGTCGTGGCGATGCGTTCAACGACGGAAGGCTCGAGTGGCGCAGGTGTTTTGGCTTTGCCTTCCGCCGTTGCAACAGGCGCGTCGTTCGTCGCCGCGATCGTCAGCTTCGGGCCGGGCTTTACTCGATCAATGTCTCTCAATTCGCACCAGCCTATGTCACGAGTACATTTGCAAGATGGCGCGCTATTTCGCCATTCGGTGTCTTCGTGAGATCCTGCGCGAGTTCGCCTGTAACCTTGGCGGCGACCTTGGGTGCAAGGACTTTGCGCAAGTCCCCCAGCGTCACGGGTGTCGCCACAATCACCAGCCGGTCGTAGGCGCCCGCGTCGAGTTCGCGCGCCATCACATCCGCCAGATGATGCGCGAAGGATTTCTTCAACTCGCGGTGCGGATCCGTCCGCGCATCGATTGCCGAACGCCCCGGCCCATGGCTGCTGTGCGTGCGGCCTTCCCGGTCATCGACAATAGTGTGCGTTGCTGCGTGGTCGCCCTGAAATAGAAGCCGCTCAATGGCCGTCAGCCCTTTGCCCGGCCCGCCATTTTCAAGAACCCGCGCCCGCGCCCCATCGGCAATCAAAACCCAAGTCCGGATTGGCTTCATGTGCGGCCTGTCCTATCTGAAAACGTCGCGGGGAAATCACAAGGAACGGCCTCCGCGAACCCCAACCTATCCCGTGATTCAACCTCCAACCTTGATGGCCGTCAATTGGTTCCAGCGGCGGCACTCTTTGCGGCCAGCCTTACCTGGCCGAAGCGCCGAATAGGCAAAAGAGCGGCATCCGTCAGGCAGCGAGGTCTTCAACAACAGGTGGCTTGATCTTGAACCATACCATATACAACGCAGGCAGGAACACCAGCGTCAGCGCCGTCGCGACTGCCAGACCGCCCATCACCGCATACGCCATCGGGCCCCAGAACACCGTCGGCGCAATCGGGATCATCCCGAGAATGGCCGCCGCCGCCGTCAACAAAATTGGCCGCAACCGGTGCTCCGTCGCCGAAATGACGGCATCCCAAGGCGCTTGACCCTGCGCGATCTGCTGATCCACCTGAACGATCAGAATGACCGAGTTGCGGATCACCATCCCAATCAGCGAAATGATCCCAAGGATTGCGACAAACCCCATCGGCGCACCCGACGCGAGCAGCGCTCCCGCAACCCCGATAATCGCCAGCGGCGCCGTCAGCAGCACCAGGCCAAGCCGTTGAAAGCTCATCAGCTGCACCATCAAGATCGTCGCCATCAGCAGCAGCATGACCGGAAACACCACGAAGATGCTGGCCTGCGCTTTGGCGCTATCCTCGATCGTCCCACCCGTCACGACCGCATATCCCGGCGGCAGCTTGGCCTTGAAATCGGCCATTGCGCCAGCAAGCTGCTTGACGACCGTCGTCGCCTCCACGCCGCGCACCACGTCTGCCTGCACTGTCACCGTGGGCAACCGCTGCCGCCGCCAGATCAAAGGCGGCTCCAGCGCATACGAAAGTGTTGCGATCTGCGCCAGCGGCACGCTGCGCCCGCCCGTCGTCTCAAACATGAGGTTGCGCAGCGTCTCCAGCGATGCACGCTCTTCGCTGACCGCCCGCGCCACGACATCGATCAAATAGGTTGCATCCCGCACCTGCGTGATCGTCGTACCCGACAGCACCGCATTGATGTTGGTCGCGAGCTGTTGCGAACTGATCCCCAGAATCCGCGCGCGATCCTGATCCACCTCGACCTTGATCGTTTTGGCCGGCTCGTTCCAGTCGTAGTTGATGTTGCGCGTACTGGCGTTCGCGCCCAGCACTTGCGCAAACGCCTGCGCCATCTCGCGCGTCTTGGAAGCATCAGGCCCGCTGACCCGGAACTTGAGCGGCCACCCGACCGGCGGCCCAAGTTCGAGCGGACTGACCCGCGCCGTCACATCCTCAAACCCGCTGGCAAACGCCGTCTCCAAACGCTTGAGCACATTTGGCCGTTGCTTAAACCCCTTGGTGACGACTACCGCCTGCGCGAAGAAATCGTTGCCGAGCTGCGCGTCGAGCGGCAGATAAAACCGCACCGCCCCTTGGCCCACATAAAAGCTCCAATAGTCGACCTCGGGATCGGCCTTCAACAGCGCCTCGACCCGCTCGACCGTCTTCTGCGTCGCCCCAAGCGAGGCGTTCTGCGGCAGCGTGAGATTGATTAAAAGCTCTGGCCGGTCCGACGCTGGAAAGAACTGCTGCTGGATGAACTTCATGCCAAACAACGACAGCGCGAAGATCCCAGCTGTCGCCCCCAGCACCAAAAACTTGCGCCGCAACGCCCAGTCGAGCGTCCCATGAAACCAGCGCGAAAACCGCGACGGATTGTGCGCGTCGTGCCCTGCGATCCTATCGGGCAGGATGAAAACGCCTGTTAGCGGCGTGAACAATACAGCCACGATCCACGATGCCACCAAAGCAATCGTAATCACGACAAACATCGTGAAGCAATATTCGCCGGCCCCGCTTTTGGCAAACCCGACCGGTACGAATCCGGCAACCGTAACCAGCGTTCCCGTCAGCATCGGAAACGCCGTCGACGTGTAGGCATAGGTCGCCGCCGACACCTTGTCCGCGCCCTCCTCGAGCTTCGTCATCATCATCTCGACCGCGATCATCGCGTCGTCGACCAGCAGCCCAAGTGCAATGATCAGCGCGCCGAGCGAAATGCGCTGTAGCGAAATCCCCAGCAGATACATGCTCACGAACGTGATCGCGAGCACCAGCGGAATGGCAACCGCAACCACGATCCCCGGTCGCCACCCAAGCGCGATGAAACTGACCGCCAGCACGATGAAAATCGCTTCCCACAGGCTCTTGGTAAACTCCCCAACGGCCTCGTGCACCACATGCGGCTGGTCCGCGACGAGATGGGGATCGATCCCGACGGGCAGGTTCGCCGTCAGCTCCCTCATCCGCGTCTTGACGTTGGCCCCGAGCGCTTCGGCGTCGCCATTCTTCGCCATCGACAAGGCGAGCCCGATCGCTGCTTGCCCGTTGTACCTGAACATCGGCTGCGGCGGATCGATATACCCGCGCCGCACCTTGGCGATGTCGCTCAGCTTGAAAAACTTACCGCCATGCCGGAAGTTGATCGCCTTGAGGCTGTCTTCCGAAACAAATTCGCCCGACACCCGGATGGAGATCCGTTCCGGCCCGGAATTTACGACCCCGCTCGGCGTAATCGCGTTCTGGGTCTGCAGCGACTGCGCCAGCGCGTTGACATCGAGCCCGAGCGACGCCAGCTGCTGCGTTGAAAATTCGAGAAAGATCTTCTCGTCCTGGGTCCCGATGAAGTCCGCCTTGGCAATATCGGGCACGCGCAACATCTCGGTGCGCACCCGTTCCACATGGTCGCGCAATTCGCGCTGACTGTAGCCGTCAGACGTGAACGCGTAGATCATGGAATACGTGTCGCCGAACTCGTCGTTGAAGAACGGTCCCGCAATTCCAGACGGCAGCGACTGGCGAATATCGCCCACCTTCTTGCGCACTTGATACCAAAGGTCAGGAACCTCGGCGGCGCGCACGCTGTCCTTGAGGTTGACGAACACAACCGATTCGCCAGGCTTGGTGTAGCTGCGCACGTAGTCGAGATTGGGAATCTCTTCGAGCTTTTTTTCGATGCGGTCGGTGACCTGCTGCAGCGTCTCCGCCGTCGTCGCCCCCGGCCAGAGGGTTTTGACGATCATCACCTTGATCGTGAACGGCGGATCTTCTTCCCGCCCAAGCTTGCCAAAGGCAAACGCCCCAGAAATCGCGCATAAAAGCATGAGATAGACGACAAAGCTCTTATGCTTGAGCGCCCACGCCGACAGATTGAAATCACTCATTGGCCAGTCCCTCGGCCAACCGGACCTTCTGACCTTCGCGAAGTCGATTGACGCCCGCTGTCACCACGATGTCGCCTTTAACCAGCCCCTCGCCGATGATAACCCGGTCGGTCTCAAACCGCGACACGACGACGGGTTTAAGTGCCACCGCTTGACTGGCCGCCTGATAGACCCACACCGCAGGCTTCCCGGCTTTGTCGAATAGCGCGCTCCCCGGCAGCACCACGACCGGCGCAGTGGTCGTCTTCAATCGGCCCACCACGCTCGCGCCAAACCGCATCGACTCGGGCGGATCCTTGAGCGTCACCTTGACCTGATAGGTTCGCGTCGCCGCGTCAGCGACCGGCGAAATCTCACGTACCACCCCATCGGCTGACACATCTGGATTGCTCAGCAGCGTGACGACGATCTCGGGCCGTTCGCCTTCCGGCCGCCCACGAAACGCGGCCTCCGAAATCGCAAACACCGCATCCTTTTCCTTGGGCGGCGCGAGCCGGACGATCATCTGCCCGGTGTTGATGACCTGCCCCGGTTCCGCCCCCACCGCCGTGACGATCCCGTCGAAATCCGCGCGTAGTTCGGTGTAGCGCAACTGATCCTTGGCCAGCGACAATGCAGCCTTCGCCGAGTCGAGCTTGGCCTCCGCCGAGCGGAAATTCTTCAACGCCGCATCGTAGTTCGTGCGCGTCGTCGTCCCGGTTGCAAGCAGCTGTTTGAGCCGGTCCTCCGCGCCCTTGGCTTCCGTCAACACCGCCTGTGCCGCGACGACATCGGCTTCCGCCGACTTAAGCTTGTTGCTGGTATCCTGCTCGTCTAACCGTGCGAGCGTTTCGCCCTTTGCAACCGACACGCCGACATCGGCGAGCCGGGCGATCAGCTTGCCCGAGACCCGAAAACCAAGATCGCTTTCCTGCCGTGGCTTGATCTCGCCAACCGCGCGGCTGTCGTCGGCAATGGGCTTAGGATCGACTACCACCGTTCGCACCGGGCGAACTTCCACGGTCTTGGGCGCTTCTTGTCCGCACCCCGACACCGCGCCAGCCAGTCCAACCCAACATGCCACCAAACCGCGTTTCAGCATGACGATCCCCAATTTGAAAGTCGCGCAACCATACGAGATCAGCGCAGAACATCGCGCATTTGTTTGCCAACGCATCTCATCTGCGCGCTATGCATACCATTCGTAGTAATGGTTCATGTATGGTCTATCAAGCGCCGTCGAGCCATCTAGACCATTGGCTCCTGCCGCGTTTGATGGAAATCATGGTCACGCGGCATGGCAATGCGAATTATGAGCTAAGCTTCGGTAGTGGCCCCCCAAAGGAACAGTCGCAATTGTGACCGAGGAAATTCAGCCAGACGCTCTGATCCAAACCGAACGAATTCAAGCCGAAGTGATCGCTTTCCTCAAGCAGCCATCGTCATGGCCGGACGCCCCGCCAAATGTGGACACCATCGAAACTCACGGTGCCGTCGTCTTCATGGCGGGCGAGAGGGTGCTCAAGATCAAGCGCGCCGTAAAGCTCCCCTACTTGGATTTCTCCACGTTGGAACGTCGCTGGAAATTCGCCGACCGTGAGTTCGAGATAAACGCACCCAATGCACCCGAGATCTATCTCGGCGTGATCGCGATCACCCGCGAAGCTAGCGGTACCCTCACCATCGGCGGCACCGGCACGCCCGTTGAATGGGCCGTCCACATGCGCCGCTTCGGCCAAGACCACTTGCTGTCCCACGTCGTCGAACAGCACGGCCTTTCGACGGATTTAAGCCTCGCCTTAGCCGATGCCGTCGTCAAATCCCACCGCTCCGCCGCTCCTGTCATCGCCCCATCCGATTCGCTCGACGCTGTCGCGACGAAGGTCGTCTCTGCCTTCTCGTCGATCCCCGATGCCCCGCTCACTGAGGCTTGCTCTCAATTCTCAGCCGCCATCGATGCCGCCTTGAAAGCCAGCGCCTCCATCCGTTCCATCCGCGCCAAGGCCGGCTACATCCGCCGCTGCCACGGCGACCTCCACCTCGCCAACCTCGTCCTTTGGAACGGCTCTCCCACGCTGTTTGACGCCATCGAATTCGACGAGCAGATAGCCACCATCGACACGATCTATGACCTCGCCTTCCTGTTGATGGACCTCGAACGCCACGGCGCGCGTCCATCGGCCAACATCGTCCTCAATCGCTACCTCTGGAAAACCGGCGATCCGCTCGACCTCGAAGGCCTCGCCGCGCTCCCCTTCTTCATGGGACTTCGCGCCGCCATTCGCGCCATGGTGACCCTCGACCGCGCCCGTCTCAAGCCCGATCAGCGAGCGGAATTGACCGCCCGGGCCGTTGAAACCCTGCAGCTCGGCACTGACCTGGCAACGCCAAAGCCCGCGCAATTGATCGTCGTCGGCGGCCTCTCGGGCACCGGCAAAACAACCCTGGCAGCGCAGCTCGCCCCCAATTTTGGCTCAGCCCCCGGCGCGGTTCACCTGCGCACCGACCTCGAGCGTAAATGGCTGGCAGGCGTCTCCGAGTTCGAACGCCTCCCGCAAAGCGCCTACACCCAAGACGCTTCTGACGCCGTTTTCGCGCGCACAGCGGCCCGCGCGCGACTTGCCTTGCGGGCCGGCCACAGTGTCATCCTCGACGGCGTCTTCGCCCGCCCCGGCGAACGCCAGGCCGTGGAAGACATAGCCCATGAATCCAAAGCACGTTTCAGCGCCCTCTGGCTTGAAGCAGCACCGCAAATCATGAAAAACCGCGTCACGCGGCGCACCCGTGATGCCTCCGACGCAACCGCCGCCGTTGTCGAAATGCAGCTTGCCTTGGACACCGGTCATCCCCGCTGGTCGCGGCTCGACAGTTCCATCCCTGCTGATGATCTGTTAGCAAAAGCAACGGCCACTCTCGGCCTGCTCTGCCATTGACCGCAATCAAGGTTGTCGCGGCCGACCGGTATGATGGTACAAACCTGATGCATTGCGTTGCCACCCGTTTGCCAGACCCGCCGCCCCTGATCACAGGACGAACCAATGGCCCACCAGCCTGCCGGTCAAGCCGAGGCCCCCTCGCAACTGCTGGCGGGAATTCTGGCCATCGCAGCCGATGCGATCATTGCCATCGATGAGACCCAAAAAATCACCATCTTCAACAATCGGGCGGAGCAGATCTTTGGTTATGCGCGCGCCGAGATCCTTGGTCAGCCGCTAGAGCGTCTCTTGCCGGAACGCTACCGAGGCCGTCACGGCGAGTACGTCAAGTCATTCGGTGCCGGCCCGCTTGAAGCCCGTCAGATGGGCGAGCGCCAGGAGATCTACGGGCAGCGCAAGTCGGGAGAGGAGTTCCCGGCCGAAGCCGCCATTTCGCGTATGACGCAAGGTGAGCAGCACATCTACACCATCGTCTTGCGCGATATATCCACGCGCAAAACCTCAGAAAATGCCTTGCGCCAAAGCGAGGAACGTCTCCGGCTGTCGGTGGCCGCCGGCCGCATCGGCCTGTTCGAATATGATCACAAATCCAATCAGATTTTCTGGTCGCCGCTGTTTCGTGAAATTCTTGGTCTCGGCGAAGAGGTCCACGCAACCCTCGAGTCCTATATGTCGGCCAGCCACCCCGATGATCGAGACATGATCCGCGCCGGTTTGGAGCGCGCTTACGATCCTGAAGGCAATGGTGTCTTCGCCCTGGAACACCGCGTCGTGCCCTGCGTTGGCAAAGTCGGCTGGGTCACCAACAATTCCCAGACCTATTTCGCCGGCGTTGGCCCCGAACGCAAACCGGTCCGCACCGTCGGCGCCATCCGCGACATCACCGAACGGCGGCTTTACCTAGCGGAACTGGAGACCCGCGTCGCCGAACGCACCCGCGCCCTGCGCGACGAAATCCAGCAACGCGAAGTCGCTCAAGCCGCCCTCGTTCAGTCGCAACGCATGGAAGCCATTGGCCAACTCACCGGCGGCATCGCCCATGACAGCAACAACCTGCTGACAGTCATCCTGGGTAATCTCGAAATGATCGAGGACGAACTGCACGGCCATCCGGCGATGAAATACCTGAAAGAAGCCGAGGAAGCAGCCCACATGGGCGCACGTTTGAACCAGCGGTTGTTGACTTTTGCCCGCCGCCGCAAGCTTGAATCCAAAGCCATCAACTTGAACGTCCACGTCCTGACCATGAGCGAACTTCTCCGCCGCACCATCGGCGAAGGCGTCGATTTGACGACCAACCTCGCCCACGATCTCTGGCTAGCCCGCGTCGATCCCAGCGAAATCGAAAATGCCATCCTCAACCTCGCCATCAACGCCCGCGATGCGATGCCCGAAGGCGGCAGCCTCCGCGTCGAGACGCAAAATTGCGCCATCAGCAAAGAGAACGCGCAGAACAACAATGGTCCAGCCGTCGGCGATTACGTAAAGTTATCGGTGTCCGATAGCGGTAGCGGCATACCGCCAGAGGTCCTCGCCCGCGTATTCGAGCCGTTTTTCAGCACCAAAGACCAGGGCAAAGGCACCGGCCTCGGCCTTTCGATGTTGTATGGCTTCGTCAAGCAATCGAACGGTCATGTCGCCATTTCCAGCGAACTCGGCTGCGGCACCACGGTCGACGTATTTCTTCCCCGCGCAGTTGACGCCAAAACATCCCGCGACACGGTCCACGAAGACGGCGGCGTCATCCCAGGTCGCGGCGAAACGATCCTCGTCGTGGAGGACAACGCCCAGGTCCGCGCTCTGACGGCGGCTCGTCTGCGGCGTTTGGGTTACAGTGTCACCGAGGCCGACAACGGCCCGCACGCGCTTTCAGCCCTTGAATCAGGAACATTACCCGATCTCTTGTTCAGCGATGTCGTCATGCCTGGCGGCATGTCCGGCTTCGACGTCGCTCGCGCCGTCTGGCAACGCCACCCCAGCCAGCGTGTTCTGCTCACGTCCGGCTTTGCTGAAAACCTTGCCCCGACCGATGATCCGCTGTTTTCCGACAGCACGATCTTGCGCAAACCCTACAATCTCGCCGATCTTGCCCGCGCCATCGCCAAATCCCTCGACGCCCCACTAAAGACCTGACCGGTCAAATCTTGCGAACGTCGCTTGAAAACACGTAGCCGACGCTGCGAACCGTCTTGATATGGCGCGGCCGGTCGGGGTCCGGCTCGATTTTCTTGCGCAATCGCGCGATGGCGGAATCGACGGAACGATCAAACGCGCTCCAATCATGCCCTTTGAGCAGGTTCATGATCTCGTCGCGGCTCAGGACGCGCTGGGGATGTCGTAGAAACAACTCGAGCAGGTTGAACTCGGTCGTTGTCAGATCGATCGAGGCACCCTCAGCCGACATCAACTCGCGCCGTCCCATATCCAAAACTCCGCCGACAAACGACAGACGGCTGCCGGTTCCCTCTGCAACACCAACGGGGGCCGCAGCCGGAGTTTCCGCCCCGTACCGCCGCAACACGGCCTTCACTCTGGCAACGACCTCCCGCGGGCTGAACGGTTTTACGATGTAGTCGTCGGCACCCAATTCGAGCCCGACCACCCGGTCGATTTCGTCGTCCTTGGCCGAAATCATGATGATCGGCACGTTCAAGCTGGCTCGGATCTCACGGGCAAGTGCCAGCCCGTCGTCACGGCCAAGCGTTAGATCGAGCGTAATGAGATCGACGGCGCGCGCCTCAAGGCCCTCCCGCAGCTCGCGGGCGTTCGCAGCCTCGGTGACCTCAAAGCCCTCCTTTTCAAACCGGTTGCGCAGTAGCGCTCGCACCTGGTCATCGTCGTCAACGACGAGAATATGGGTCATTATCGTCTCGCAACCATCGCAAAGCAGCCTGTCCTATCACACACTTTGACACAAACCGCCACAAACCCGGCAAAGGCCTGCGACGTACGTTTGGTTTGGTGAACCCATCGGACAATTCATCGAATCCTTGGGAGCAGTTCATGCTGACGATGCGCGAAGACTACAATGTTTCCGAGAGCCGGGCGCCCATGTCGCCGTTCCAAGCCACGCCCTTGCGTAAAATGACGCTTGGCGATCATCTGGAGGGTGCTCCCCTCCGCGGTATCGAGTCCAAGGACCATCTGTTCACCGAAGGCGAAACCAAGACCCACGTCTATCAGGTTGTGACCGGCGCGGTCTGCCTCTACAAGGTGTTGGCCGATGGTCGCCGTCAGGTGATCGACTTTGCCTACGGTGGCGACATGATCGGCCTTGGCCTTGGCCCCGTCGAAGCCTGCAACGCCCAGGCGACGATCGCCACGCGCGTCCGCTGCCTTCCCGTCTCCGCGCTTCGCTCCATCCTGCGCAATGAACCTGCTGTCGCCGTGAAAATCTGCGAAGCCCTGACCCAGGAATTGACTGCTATCCGCGATCATCTGGTCTGCGTCGTTCAGCGCAGCGCGACCGAACGGCTCGTAACCTTCCTTCTCGCCCTGTCACAGCGCAACCGCGCCAAGGACCGCGATCCCAATACGATCGAATTGCCGATGACCCGCGCCGACATCGGTGACTTCTTGGGTCTGACGATCGAAACCGTCAGCCGGACCTTCTCGAAGCTCAAAGCCAGCGGTGTCCTTGAGATTGATCAAGGAACCACGATCCGTCTGCGCGATATTGGAGTGTTGCGAGCGTTGGCGGACGGTGCGGAACTAACGTGAGGCCAAGCCGATGGATCCCAATAGAACTGTGCTTGACCGGCCGGATCGCCCGGTGAGAACAGCACTGGACGACGGTCGGAGCAACGGTGCAGTGGAAGATGGCCCAATCAGACACCGGATTTCGCTACTCGCCTTCGACGAGGCAGAGGTTTTGTGCCAGGCCGCCCAGGATCTGATTCTCAATGGCTTCACCGCCAGCCAGTTTTGCATGTTCGGTGTAACGTCGGATCTTCTTGGCATCGCTGAATTACCAAACAACGGCGACGGACTAGGCCGGGCTCTCGCCGACTTATGGATCGAGCCGCTTTGCCGTCTGAAACTGACAGGCTCTGATCTGGTCGCCATGCGCTGCGGGCGGCGCGCCGCCAGCTTGTTTGAAGTTAATGAGCCGCGAGTCTTGAACTGCGAATGGATGCGGCCCGACCTCAGCCGCTTGATCGCCTCATCTGTCGCGCAGGGACAGACCATCTTGCTGGTGGCATCCAATTCCGCAAAACAGCATGCGCTGGGTGCCCGCCTGTTGTTACGGCACGGCAGCCACGACCTCCAAACCCATGAGTTTTCCGTCCGTCACCCGTCGTAATCCGTCACCCGTCGTAACAAGTCGCATGCATAGATCGGAGGCCAGCAATGGTCCGCTTCACCGCCGTCTTCGCCCTCCTCGCGCTTCTGACGGCATCGGCCCGTGCGCAAACGACAGGCGACGTCGGGCGAGGCCGGGTGGTTGCAAACAATTTGTGCGCCGAATGTCACGCCGTAAATTTAGGCGAAACCTCACCCCGGCTCGAAAGTCCGGCATTCGAAAAGATCGCCGCAACTCCGGGAATGACCGAACTCGCCATTAAGGTCTGGCTGCAAACGCCGCATCCAACGATGCCCAATCTTATGCTCCCCGCTAACGACCGCGAAGACATTGCCGCCTATATCACCAGCCTCAAGAAGTAAGCCTTGCAGGTTGGGTTTATCCCACTGGACAAACCCAATTGGTGTAAGCAGCCAATTGCCTTGACGGGGAATTAAGAGTCGAAAACTGCTGAAGTCAGAAAAAGGTTTTGGTCTTCCGTGAAAACTTCGGTTGCTTGCGAAAACAGCCAAATCACCAGGGCCGCCCACATCAATCGCACGACGATAAGCCGTATCATGTCTTAATCCCGCGCAATTGACATTGTCATCGCGCCGTCGCGAATTTCCAAGACCGTCGGTTGATTATCCACCCCGATGAAGTACCCGTCACTTCCGGCTGGAACGACAACACCGCCCCCACGACATCGGTGCACCCGCTGGTCCGGCAATGTTCGACCGCGAGCCTGATATCTTCCCCCGTCGAATCGTCGCCCTCATAGCCGACAAATACATGATGCCCGACGACCGCCATCGGCACCCGCGGATCGGACAGTCCGATCGCATGGACCACCCGGACGAACGCCTCCGCATCGTCGGAACTACTAACAATGTCGAAGGCGCGATATCGAACCCGCTCGTCGCTGGCTGCGAAACGCTTGATAAAACCCAAGCCGTTCGCACAGAAATCACAGTTCGATGCGCCGAAATAATAAATCTGCGGCTCAAGATCTTTCGCAGCAACCGGCAGAACCGATCCCAGAAAAATCGCCAGTGAAACAATGAGGCTCTTGCCAAACATATTGCAGTCCTTCCATTCAAAACTGGCCCGTCGATACAAATTTGCCTTTCGAAGGATATCGACAGGACTTAATGCGACAGCAACACCGGCGTTGTCATATGCCGCAGCACCGAGCGGGTAACGCCGCCAAAGATCCATTCACGCAGCCGCGAGTGACCGTATCCGCCCAGAACCAGCAGATCGGCATTGTGCGTGGCCGTCGCCGCCAGCAACGTCTTGGCGATATCGCCTTCCCACGGCATTTCGACGCCAATCGTCGCGTCGACGCCATGCCTTGATAGCGCATCGCAAATATCGACGCCCTGTTGATACCGCACCTCATCGTGCGGCACCTCTCCGCCGCCCACGAACTCGTCGGGCCATCGCACGGTGGTCAGCGTCACTTTCGCAGCGCCCTGCAATAGCGGCAGACTATCGAAAACCGCGCGGGCCGCTTGCTGACTGCCATCCCAAGACACGACAACGGTTTGCGGCGGCGAGGCGGGAACATTGTGATGCGGCAGCAAGAGCACGGGCCGTGCCGTCAAAACGGCCAATAACCCCAGGCCATCCCGGTATCCTTCATCGTGCTCGCCTAAAAGCTCCTGTCTCGCGACGATCAGATCGACCGCATTGCCGATCGCGGCAACCGTCTCGATCGCCTTGCCAAAGCCCGGATCAACGAGCCGCCATTCGCTCCCAAACGTCTCCAGCCGCAGCGCCGCTTCGAATGCCGTCTGCATCGGCGCGGCAACCGCCGTCGCAAACTGCTCGCGGATGTCCTCAATCAGCGCGGTTGTTCCAACCTCCGAGGCCGGAACATTGAAATACGACGGCAGCACGCAAACCCCGATCACATGCGAGCCATGCGCCCGCGCCAGCGGGGCGACATACTCAAGCAGGCTGTTAATCTGCTGTTCGCGCTCGAAATAGACCAGGATCGTTTTGTACTGCATGAGCGTATACCTCAATCGAGATCGACGACCGCCACCACGCGGAACGTCCGCATTTCGCCGTCCTGCTCCTTGATCGACACGTATTCGCCCGGCTTGAACACATGGGTCTCGAAGTGAAACCCGCTCTCGTCTCGGGCGTTCTTGTCACCGCCGCGAATGTCATAATGGAACGCCCAGATGCCGCCCGTACCGCCAGGTTTATGGAGAATATGGCCGATCTGTTCGCCCTCATGCCCCCAGAACCGGCGCACGCGGCAATGGTCGCGGTCGGTTTTCCACCCCTCGGCCGAAATATGCCCCTTCGCATCAAGCGGCGCGATGAGATCGTAGCCATGCTCGCGGCTGCCCGCCGGAAAATCCGGGTCCCTCGCCAATTCGAGCCGTATCCGCTGCAATGGAACGGCCTTGCCTGGTTTGCCGTTAGGTTTCACACCGCCGCTCATCACAGTCTCCTTCGTCACACTGATATTCCTATCGTTCGGTAAGCCTGACAGCATTGCCAGCAGGCAGCGTTGATTGGCGTCAAGGCTCTTGCGCCGTCAGCCCTGCAAGTGTGACCCTGCGCCAAACAGAAAAGCAAATCCTCCCATGACGATACGCAACCTTGAAATGCTTCTCGCTCCCCGCTCGATCGCCATGATCGGCGCGAGCAGCCGTCCCAAAGCGGTAGGGTCCATCGTGACGCGCAACCTCCTTGCTGGCGGCTTCAAAGGCTACATCTGGCTGGTCAATCCCGGTCATTCCGAAGTTTCGGGCATCCGCAGTTATTCTAACGTCGCAGCCCTTCCCGGCGTTCCCGATCTCGCCGTTATCTCAACCCCGCCCGAGACCGTCCCCGGCATTATCGGTGAGCTTGGACGCAAGGGTTGCCGTGCCGCCGTCGTCATCACGGCTGGTCTGCGCGGCCCCCTCAAGCAGGCCATGCTTGACGCAGCCAAACCCTATCTCCTGCGCATCCAAGGCCCCAACTGCCTCGGCCTCATGCTGCCCCCGCTCGGCATCAACGCCTCGTTTTCCCACGCCGCGCCGATCCCCGGAAAACTCGCGTTCCTCTCCCAATCGGGCGCGCTCATCACCGGAATCGTCGACTGGGCCGTCAGCCGAAGCATCGGCTTCTCCCATGTGATCTCGATGGGTGACATGGCCGACGTCGATGTCGGCGACCTGCTCGACTATTTGGCCGGCGACCGCCAAAGCCATGCGATTCTGATGTACCTGGAGTCCATCACTGCCGCCCCCAAGTTCATGTCGGCGGCCCGTCGCGCCGCCCGCTCCAAGCCCGTCGTTGTCATCAAGTCGGGACGCCACGCGTCCGGCGCATCCGCAGCTCTCTCCCACACAGGAGCATTGGCTGGCGCCGACCAAGCTTATGAAGCGGCCTTCCGCCGCTCCGGTCTCCTGCGCGTGCAGGAAATGTCGGAGCTGTTCAGCGCCGTCGAAGTCCTTGCCAAAAACCCTCGCCTCTTGGGCGAACGTCTCGCCATCATCACCAATGGCGGCGGCGCCGGCGTGCTCGCCGCCGACCGCCTCGGCGACTTCGGCAACGACACCGCCGCCCTCTCAGCTGCAACGCTGGCCCGCCTCGACGCCGCCCTCCCCGCCACGTGGTCCCACGCCAACCCCGTCGACATCGTTGGCGATGCCGATGCCAAACGCTTTGAAACAGCCCTCGACGCCGTCCTGGATGATACAGCCATCGACGCCGCCCTCGTTATCAATTGCCCGACCGCCCTCAATCCGAGCCTTGATGCGGCCCAGGCCGTCACCCGCGCCATCGATGCGCGTCGCACAGCCGACAAGCTCGAAAAGCCCGTCCTCACCAACTGGCTCGGCGTCGCAGCAGCAGCCCCGTCACGCGACCATTTCGCAGCCCACGGCGTCCCGACCTTCGACACCCCCGCCGACGCCGTCGAAGCCTTCTGGTACCTCGTCCGCCACCGCCGCGCCCAGATCGAACTGATGGCCACGCCGCCGTCTCTGCCCGATGCAATCTTCAAGGATACCGGCCTTGCTGGTCCTATCCTTAGCGAGGCCCTCGCGAACGGCCGCACGATGCTGACCGAAGTCGAAGCCAAGTCCCTGTTGGGCGCCTACGACATTCCCATCACGCCAACGCAAATTGCAACGTCGCCTGAGCAAGCTGGCCACTTGGCACAATCGATCATTGCTCAGCATGGCGCGTGCGTCCTCAAAATCCTGTCCGTCGACATCTCGCATAAGTCCGACATCGGCGGCGTCCGCATCAATCTGGAAACGCCAGCCCAGGTCCAGGAAGCCGCCGTCCAGATGCTCGCCCGCATCCACGAACGCATGCCAGAGGCCCGCATCGGCGGCTTCACCATCCAACCCATGATCCGCCGCCCTGGCGCACATGAATTGCTGCTTGGCATCAGCGTCGACCCAACCTTCGGCCCGCTCGTCACCTTCGGCACCGGCGGCACCGGCGTCGAAGTCATCCGCGACACGGCCCAGGCACTCCCGCCGTTGGACCTCAACCTCGCCCGCGATTTGATGGCGCAGACCCGCGTTTGGAAACTCCTCCAGGGCTACCGCAACCGCCCCCGCGCTGATATCGACGCCATCGCGCTGACGCTGGTCCGCCTTAGCTACCTCGCCGCCCGCCATCCTGAAATCCGCGAGATCGACATCAACCCATTGCTCGCCGACGAAAACGGCGTCATCGCGCTCGATGCTCGGGTCCGTATATCCGATGAGACGAAATCGCCGCGCACGCCGCTGGCCATCCGCCCCTACCCCAGCGAGTGGGAACGCACGATTGCCCGCCCCGCTCTGGCGCCCGCCGGACTGGGCGAAATCCTCATCCGCCCGATCCGCCCGGAGGACGAAGCGCTCTACGCCGCCTTCTTCGAAAAGATCGACAGGGAAGATGTCCGCCTGCGCTTTTTCTCGCCCCACGTGGCATTGTCCCACGCCTTTCTCGCCCGCCTGACCCAGATCGACTACGCCCGCGAAATGGCCTTTGTCGCGCTTGCAAAGGAGTCCGGCACCTTGCTCGGCGTCGCCCGCTTCATCGCCGATCCCGACTTTGTCAAAGGCGAGTATGGCATCCTCGTCCGCTCCGACCTCAAAGGCCAAGGCCTCGGCTGGGCGCTGATGACCCAGTTGATCGATTATGCCCGCGCCTCGCAGTTGCAGCAGATTTACGGCGAAGTCCTGGCCCACAACACCACCATGCTCGCCATGTGCCGCGAACTTGGCTTTGATATTTCAATCAGCGACGACGATCCCTCCATCGTCAGAGCGACACTTCGCATCACCTGATTGTTGACCCAGATCAAGCAAACGACTGCGTAACGGCTTAGCTTCCATGCAGGGACGCAATAACGATTGGAGCTGCACATGGACTGGCCCATTTCACGGCATGTCGAGCGGCAAGCCCGCCGTCTGAATGATATGATCGAACGCACGGATGCCGATCCATCGCGATTGGTCCGCCTCCGACAGGGTGACGCCTATGTCGAGGCCCGCACCAAATGCATCGAGTGCCGTCACGTCAGCCGTTGCCTGAACTGGCTCGCCGCGCCAAAATGCGTCGGCGAACGCCCTGACTTCTGCCCCAACGCTACACTCCTTGAAAGCGTCAAGCGCGGGCTCTAAAAGCGGAACGCGAGGCCGTTGGGCGCTATCGAGTATTTGACTGCGCGGCGTCTGCGCTTCACATTTTTGTGTATACAAGTGCACGTTTGCGCGGATGTATTCTGCGTCAATATCGCACCTCAATCGGCCATATTCGCAAATCATAAAACGGCTTGATTGCGGTCAATGCCGCGTCAGTTTTTCAGTCGTAACCTTTCATTCAAAACAATCCTTTGCCCCCCCCAAATCCCTTGCCCCCCCAAGAACTTGCCCCCCCCAAGAAAGAGGTCCTCCCAATGGAAACGCCGAAAACGAACGAAAAGCCCCACATTCAGACCGCCCCGTTCGACGTCGAAACAATGCTTGAAATGTCCAACCCGGCGACGGAAGTGGTGAAGACCTTCAATTCAAAGCTCGTCGAAAACGTCGGCGTCTATCAGAAGGAATGGGTTGGTTTCTTCAGCCAGCGCTTGCAGGAAAACATGACCTTGCCGCTGCGCTTGGCCACCTGCAAGTCGATGCCTGAAGTCCAGGAGGTCTACGCCAGCTACTGGAAGCGCGCCGCCGTGCAATACGGCACCGAGTTTTCCCACGTGTTGGATGCAGCCCAGCACAAGCCCATCGCTGCCGAATCGACGGCCGAGAAAGCCAAGTCGCGCCCTGTGCCTGCTGGCGCCCTGCCGACCGTCGCGTCCAAGATTGCACATCACTGATCCCCGGGCTCAACGTCCGGCTAGTTCAAGCGTCGCGTCTCATATCCGTCCCGGGTCAGTTCCCGCGTACCCAGGATGGGTGCTTGCGCGAGAGGTCGCCTTTCTGCGCGTGAAAATGGACCCCCAGCATGGGCCGGACCCGTTTGGTTCGATGACATATATCAAGGCTTGTTTGCGCCGGATTAGCCACCATGATTCCAGTTGGCATGACGTGGTCTTTTAGCCGCCAATAGACATTTGGCTTTTCCATCATGGCCGCCTTCGGCCATGGCTTATCGTGAGGTTCACAATCATGACCTACAAAACCATCCTCGTTCACGCGAACCGCGAACGCCGTCTGCCTGGATTGATCGAGGCCGCGACCGCCATTGCCGCCGCCCACCGCGCCCATCTCATCGCGCTGTCGGTAACGCCACCCGTCATCATCCCCCAAACGAGCGACATTGCCATTGCCGTCCCCTCCATGATCGAGGCCCATCGCGACGCATACCGCGTCGAGGAAGCGCGCATGCGCACGGCCTTCGAAACAGCAACGCAACACACCAGTGCCCCTGGCCAGTTCACCGCCGAATGGCGCAGCGTTGACAGCTATCACTTGGCCTCCGCGATCCAGATGATTTTGCCTGTCGCCCGCGCCTCTGATCTCATTGTCGTCAGCCAGGCCGACAAGAACTGGGACGGCACCATGATGCTCGACTTCCCAGATACGCTCGCAACCGATAGCGGCCGCCCGGTCCTCATCGTTCCCAACAAGCCCCACAAGCCCTTTGCCGCCAAACGCATTCTGGTCGCCTGGAATGGCCGCCGCGAAGCCACCCGCGCCGTCTTCGACGCGCTGCCGATTTTGCAGAAGGCCGACGAAGTGAAAGTCCTCTGGCTCGACCCGCGCGACGACAACAAGACCGTCGGCGATCTGCCAGCCGCCGACCTGTGCGCCACGCTCGCCCGTCACGGCGTCAAGTGCGACGAAGCCTCAAGCCTATTGCCGAAAGCCTCGGTCGGCCAAACTCTGCTGACGGAAGCAACCAAGTTCGGTTGGGATATGCTGGTCATGGGCTGCTACGGCCACTCTCGCATCCGCGAGTTCATCTTAGGCGGCACCTCCCGCCACATCCTCACCCACATGACCGTGCCCGTGCTCATGTCGCACTGAGGACGCCGTTCAAAGACTGTGCCCCCGGATCAGTGCCGCGCATGGTCTTGGACAACAAATGGGCCTTGGGCAACAAATGGGTCTTGGGCAACAAATGAGACGCGCCTACTTCAACGGCTCGTCATCAAGCGCGCGCCACGATGCGCCTTCGAGATCCTCGAACTGCCCGCTGCGCAGCGACCAGAGAAAGCCCGCAAGGCCAACGGCACCAAGTCCGAGGGCTGCAGGTATGAGCCAAGCAAGCGCTGTCATGCCATGTCCTTTAAAGGTTATGTCCCAACGGCTTATAGCCGAACCAGATCGCGTTTGCCGTCACCGTGATCGACGAAACCGACATCGCAACCGCTGCAATCAGCGGCGTCACAACGCCCATCATCGCGAGTGGTACGAAGATGACGTTATACCCGATGGCAATGGCAAAGTTGGCAATCGCCGCCCGGTGCGCCGCTTTTGCAACCGCTAGAATCTCAACCAGCGGTCCAAGCTTGGAGCCCTGGAAGATGACGTCGGATGCCATCTGGCTGATGTCGGTCGCAGTCGACGGCGCCACGGAAGCATGTCCCGCCGCAAGCGCTGGCGCATCGTTGAGCCCGTCGCCGACCATCAACACGTGACGCCCGGTCTTCTTCAAATTCTCGATCCGGGCGGCCTTCGCGTCGGGCCGCAACTCGGCCTGCCAATCTGCGATCCCGCTTGCCGCCGCTGCCGCCGAAACAATGGCCTTGCGATCGCCAGACAACAGCTCGATTCTGTAGGAGCGCGCCAGCTTGGCAATCGTCGCGCTGGCATCCTCGCGCAGCGGATCGTCGAACCTGAATGCAATCGGCGCATCGAGCCCCGAACACAGCCACAGCGCAGGCCGCCCTTCGTCCGCTTGCGCGACCCCGCAAAACGCCGCCGACCCGAGCTTCGTCTCGACGCCGCCAACAACTGCCCGCAAGCCTGACCCGGCAATCTCTTCGACGCCAGGCGTCGGCAAGGCCGTGACGCCACGATCACGGCTGGCCCGCACGATGGCCCGAGAATACGGATGCCGACTGTTTGCCGCCAATCCCGCCGCCTTCACGAGCGCTGCCGTATCGACACTCGAACCCGCCTCAAGTCGCGGCTCGCCCAGAGTGAGCGTTCCCGTCTTGTCGAGAATGATCGTGTCGACTTCGCTAAGCCGTTCCAGCCCGTCGGGCGCCTTGACGATAATGCCATGTTTGAACAGCCGACCGATGGCTGCGACCTGGACCGCTGGAACCGCCAGCGCCAGCGCGCACGGACAAGTAATAATGAGGACCGCAATCGCAGCCGTCAGCGCCTTTTCCCAGCCATAGCCCAGATACAGCCAAGCGAGGAACGTCGACAGCCCGAGAACATGGACCGCCGGTGCATAGAGCCGTGCTGCACGGTCGGCGAGCCGCACATAACGCCCGCGCGCCTGTTCGGCGGTGTGCATAAGCCGCGTGATCTCGGCCAGCAGCGTATTTTCTTCGCATGCCGTTGCCACCGCTTCGATGGGCCCAGACAGGTTGATCGTGCCCGCATACAACCCGTCGCCCGCCGTGACCTTGCGCGGATGCGTTTCCCCGGTAATTAGGCTTTCATCCATCTCGGCAATGCCGCGCGACAGCCGTGCGTCGACTGGAACCCGTTCGCCAGCCGCGATCAGCAACGCCATCCCGGGCCGCACTTCGCGCGTGGCAATCCGTTCTGAACCGCCGTCCGCGTTCAAAATCGTCGTCGCGGGGCTCACCAGCCCCAGCAAGTTCGCCGCCGCACTCGTCGCCTCGCGGCGCATCCGTTGATCCAGCGCCCGCCCGATCAGCAGAAAAAACAACAGCGACACGGCGGCGTCGAAATACACCTGCTCGCTGTGCACAGTCGTCTGATAAATGCTCATGCCCGTCGCCAGAAGCACCCCCAGCGAAATCGGCACGTCCATATTGACCCGGCCGTTTTTCAGCGCCCCAAGGGCCGATGAAAAGAACGGCACTCCGGCGTAGGCGACGGCTGGCACCGCGATGGCAGCCGACAGCCAGTGCATCAGCGTCTGCAGCGAGGCGTCCATCTCGCCTGTCCGGCCAGCCCACACCGCAACCGACAGCAGCATGATGTTGGCTGACGCAAAGCCCGCAACCGCCAAGCGCTTGACCAGACCCGTATCGCGATCGTCAGGCTCGCTGCCAGCTCCATCCGGCGGCAACTCCCGGGCTGGATATCCAGCCACCCGCAACGTCTCGATCAGCGGTTCGGATGTGATCTTTGCTTGTGGCTTGATGACGACGCTGACCCGCCGCGCCGAAAGATTGGCCCGCGCCGATACGACATCGGGCAGGGCTGCCAACGCGGTCTCGACCTTGCGGATGCAGTTCCCGCAATTCATGTTCTCGACCAACAGCGTCATCACGCTGCCATGCGCGGATGGTTCGTTTGTCCGCTCAGCCGCAACAGGAACGGCAACCGGCGCAACGGCGTCAAGTCTTACGGCGTCAGCCATAGCCTTTTCCTCAAACGATAAAGCGGCTCGCCTTCGCTGCCTGCTGTCGGCACAGCCGCCGCAGCGATGACCCAGCCTCCAGCCCCGAGCGCTGCGCCGGTGGCCTCGTATTGCCCCGGCAGAGTTTCGGAAAACGTCAGCGTCCGGTCCTCAGTGTCCGTTGTGGGACGCCCAATCGTTGCCGTCACTTTGAGGTCGGTCACAGGCTGGTTGTCAAAGGCCTTGAAGGTCAGCTTGGCGTGACCCTCTTTGCCGACATCGACGTCGACATTCCACTTGAGATCGGCCTGGCGTTGGTCGGCTGCGATCCGCTTGTTGTATGTGAGGCCTTTGCGATAGGGCTCCTGCGATACCACGCCGGTATAGGTTCTGGTCGCCGCCACCGCGAAGTAAATGTTCACGGCAAAGATAACGCCGAAAAATGCGATCAGCGAGACCAGCACCGCGCGTCCGGTCAACTCCCGTGCAGGCTTTGAGCCCTTGGGCTCTTCGGGGGGCATGTTCATATCTTTCATGTTACCGCTCCGGTATCTGGAAATGAATCGCACGCGCGCTTTCATCGCCGCTCTTGATGTCTTTCAGTAGCATTTTGAACGACACCGAGCGATTGGCAAGCTTGGCAACCTCGTCGCGCGGCACGCTGACCAGCACGCGCACTTCGCGCACGGTGTCCGTCGGCACGATCAATGTTGCGCCCTTGCCCGCGTCGGCGCCAATGACGCTGATCGTGGCGCCCGGTAGACCAGACGTTGAGATCACCATCTCGCGCGGCTCATACCGCTTGTTGAGCAGTTTGACCGTATAGGCGTTGCGCACGCCGCCATCCGACAACTGGACAAAAGGCGGATTGCGATCATGCAACGCGTTGATCTCAACCAGCGAGCGATGGAGCCAAGCGGTCAGCAAGATCGCCGAAACCAGCGCCAGCACGCCCGCATACAAGATTGTGCGTGGCCGTACGAGCTGGAATGACTCATGCTGCCCGCACGCCTCGGCTTCCTGCTTGGCGACCGTGTCGTAAGCAATGAGCCCCTGCGGGCGGCCCACTTTCTTCATGATGTCGTTGCAAGCGTCTATGCACAGCGCGCATTGAATGCACTCAAGCTGCGACCCGTCGCGGATGTCGATCCCGGCCGGACACACGACCACGCAGGCGTTGCAGTCGATGCAGTCCCCGCGGCCGTCCCAGGTGTCGCCCTTCTTGTGCGGCCCGCGCGGCTCACCCCGCTCTGGGCGGTAACCGACCAGCAGCGTATGCCGGTCCGTCATCGCAGCCTGGATGCGGGGCCAGGGGCACATATACGTGCAGACCTGTTCGCGCGAGAGGCCACCGAAAACATATGTCGTCGCGGCAAAAATCCCGAGGAACACGTACGCGTAATAGGGCGCCGTACCGGTCACAAGTTCACGCGCGAGCGTGGGCGCATCGCGGAAATAAAACACCAGCGCGCCGCCCGTCAGCAAGCCGACCGCCATCCACGACAGATGAGTCATCGTCTTGCGATAGATCTTGATGGGAACCCAACGCATCTTGTCGAGGCGCAGCCGCTCGTTACGGTCACCCTGCCAGAAGCGCTCCAGCGAAATCATCAAATCGGTCCACACCGTCTGCGGACAAGCATACCCGCACCACACGCGGCCAGCGACCGCTGTGAACAGGAACAGCGCGAGCGCGGAGACGATCAGCAGTCCGGTGATGTAATAGAATTCCTGCGGCCAGATTTCGAGGAAGAACGCGAAGTAGCGATTGTGCTCAAGGTCGATCAGCACGGCCTGATTGGGCAAATCCGGCCCGCGATCCCAACGGACCCACGGCAGCACATAATAGATGCCGAGCGTGACGATCATCACCGCCCACTTCAGCGAGCGGAACGTGCCGTGCGCTTCCTTGGGGTGGATCGCAATACGGCCGACGTACGACAGCCGGTCTGGCCGCGCGGCCTTGCTGTTGACGGGCTTGACGTCATAGCGCGCGACACCGGGCGAGGCCTGTTCTGGGGCTGTGTGGATGAAGTCGTCGGGCTTAAGTGTGGTCATGCGTTCAGTGGCCTTATGGCAAATGTCGGCCCCGACCAGATGCTGGCATCAACGATTGCGTCCACAAACCCAGCAAGCGCGAGATCACGCCGGGACGTGCCGCGTATTCGCCAACAAGTAGGGTCCCGGCTTGGACCGCGCCCTGATCGAGATCAATGTTTGACGCAGCTTCGCCATCCAGCGCTTTTGCGTCGGCCTCTGCCTGAGCCTGGGCGCACGCGATGGCTAAGCCTGTTCCGCAGCAGCACATTGGAGGGGTGAGCCTTCTTATGAAATGAAATGGTCCCGGCCTTTGCAATCAGGGACCCTGAGTGGCACGGAAATTACTTCCCGCCACCCAGGCTGTGGACGTAGACAGCGAGCGATTTGATCGTGGTCTTGTCGAGACGATCACCCCAGGCCGGCATCACGCCGTTGCGGCCATTTTCAATGGTCAGCCGCAGCGACTTGGGATCGTTGCCGTAAAGCGAGATGGCGTCGGTCAGGTTGGGCGCGCCCATTTCCTGGTTACCCTTGCCGTCCGCGCCATGGCACGAGGCGCACTGCTCGGCAAACACCGTCTTGCCCTTGGCCACCTTAGCGACATCGCCGCCCGGCTTCGAAAGGCTCGACACGTACGCGACCGTAGCGTCGATCTCATCCAGCTTCAGGATCTTATCGACCCCAAAGCGTGGCATTTGACTGACGCGCGTGTCCTTATGGTCGGAACGAATCCCGTACATAAGGGTCTTCTCGATGTCTTCGATCTTGCCGCCCCACAACCAATCGTCGTCGTTGAGGTTGGGATATCCCGGCGCTCCTTGCGCACCGCGTCCGTGACACGGCCCGCAGTTGGTCTGGAACGATGCCGAACCAGCAGCGGTTGCAAAGCGCAGCAGCTCGGGGTTCTTGGCAACCTCGGCCAGCGGCGTCGCTTCCAGTTGTTTGCGGAACGCGTCCTGAGCCGTATGGGCCGATGCTATGGCAGCTGTCACCGCCCCGCGCTCGCTGTAGTTCAACGAGCCCTTGAGGTAGCCGTTCGCCGTCGGCCAGGACGGGTAGAAATACCAAAACCCGAACGCCCAGACGATACACGCATAGAACGACCACAGCCACCAGCGCGGCAGCGGGTTGTTCAGTTCGCGAATATCATCATCCCAGACGTGCGTGGTCGTCTCAACGCCGGAGATTTCATCGATATGCTTCTTACTCATGGCTTGCCCCCGCCGTCAGAGTTCCCTTTGAGGTCCAGCGCCTTTCGCTGCACCTCGTCGAACACCGGCCCATTGCTGGGCCACAGTGCGTAGGCGACGATGGCAAGAAACATGGCGACGAACATCAACAGCGAAGTCACCTGGCTGAAAGTAGCAACAGTTTCGTAGGTCATGGTGCTCTCCTCAGCGCAGGTTTGGACCGCTGGCGTCGAAGGTCGTGAAGTCGACCATCTGGCCAAGGATCTGGAGGTAGGCGATCAAGGCGTCCATTTCGCTCGGCTCGGTTCCAGGCTTCCCGTCGAACTTGCCGACCTTCGCTTTGGGATACCGTTTGAGCAACTCGCGCGCCCCTTTGCTGTCGGGATCGATCTGCGCCGCCACGTCGGCTTTGACGTTCGCAATCATCTCTTCGGTGTAAGGCACGCCCACGATCTTCAGAGTCTTGGTGCGGTCGGTCAGATCGCGCGTGTCGAGCTTGTTTTGTGACAGCCATGGGTAACCGGGCATGATGCTCTCGGGCACGAGTGCACGAGGGTTGATCAGGTGGTCGGCCTGCCATTGGTCGGAGTACTTGCCACCGACACGGGCAAGGTCTGGCCCCGTCCGCTTCGAGCCCCACTGGAACGGATGGTCGTACATGCTTTCTGCGGCGAGGCTGTAGTGGCCGTAGCGTTCGACTTCGTCCCGCAACGTGCGGATCATCTGAGAGTGGCAATTGTAGCAACCCTCGCGCACGTAGATATCGCGTCCGGCCTGCTCAAGTGGTGTGTAGGGCCTCATGCCCTTTACTTTTTCGATTGTGCTGTCGACCCAAAACAGCGGGGCGATCTGGACCATCCCCCCGATCGACACCATGACAAGGATGCCGACCAGCAAGATGATTGAGTTCTTTTCGAAGATTCCGTGGTTCATGATCATCTTCTCTATTGCGCTGGAGCAAGACGGAACTCGGGAGCCGCCGCAACGCGGGGCTGATCGGCGAGGTCGGTGATTGCGTCACCACGGATGGTGCGCCAGACGTTGTAGGCCATGATCAGCGAGCCAAAGATAAACAGCAGGCCGCCAATGGCGCGGATCACGTAGTAGGGTTTCATCGCTTCCACTGTTTCGATGAACGAGTATTGGAGGAAGCCGAGCTTGTCGTACGCGCGCCACATCAAGCCCTGCGTGATACCCGAGACCCACATCGCGGTGATGTAGAGCAAGATACCGATCGTCGAGAGCCAGAAGTGCCATTCGACCAGCTTGAGCGAATAAAGGCCTTCACGCTTCCATAGCCACGGAACGAGACAGTAAATCGCGCCGAACGACACCATGGCAACCCAGCCAAGAGCGCCCGAATGCACGTGACCGATCGTCCAGTCCGTGTAGTGCGACAGCGAGTTGACCGACTTGATGCTCATCAGCGGGCCTTCGAACGTCGACATGCCATAGAAAGCCACCGAAACGACGAGCAGGCGGACGACGGGGTCGGTACGCAGCTTGTCCCATGCGCCCGAAAGCGTCATCAGACCGTTGATCATCCCGCCCCACGACGGCATCCACAGCATGATCGAGAAGGTCATGCCCAGGGTCTGCGCCCAATCGGGAAGTGCGGTGTAGTGCAAGTGGTGGGGACCTGCCCAGATGTACAGGAAGATCAGTGTCCAGAAGTGGACGATGGACAACCGGTACGAATAAACCGGACGTTCGACGCGCTTGGGTATGAAGTAGTACATGATCCCAAGGAAGCCTGCCGTCAGGAAGAACCCAACCGCGTTGTGGCCGTACCACCACTGCGTCATCGCATCCTGAACGCCGGAATAGATGATGTAGCTCTTAGGTTCGGTGAAGCTGACCGGAACCATCGCATTGTTCACCAAATGCAGCATCGCCACGGTGACGATGAATGCGAGATAGAACCAGTTCGCAACGTAGATGTGCGGTTCCTTACGCTTGGCCAGTGTAGCAAGGAACACCAGCAGGTAAGTCACCCAGATGATGGTCAGGAAAATGTCGGCATACCACTCGGGTTCTGCGTATTCCTTGCCCTGCGTAATGCCGAGCAGATAACCCGTTCCGGCCACCGCGATGAACAGCTGATAGCCATATGCGATAAACCAGGGCGACCAGCGTCCGGCAAGCCGTGCGTGGCTCGTGCGCTGAACGACGTAAAACGATGTGGCGATTAACACGTTGCCGCCGAACGCGAAGATCACCGCAGACGTATGCAGCGGACGCAACCGGCCAAAACTGATCCAGGGCAAATCGAAGTTCAGCATCGGCAGCGCAAGCTGCCAAGCGAGAATGTCGCCCACAAGGAACCCAGCGATTCCCCAAAAGATGGCAGCGATTGTGCAGACTTTGATCGGGCCATCCAAATATGCGGTCGTCGACGCGGTCTCGGCTTTGCCAAAACCAGTATTGAAGGCCCAAGCGATCCAGAGCCCGGCGGCAGCCGCCAGGAGTATTGCGTGAAACGCCATGGCGTTGTCGTGTGTCTTCATCGCGACGTAAATGCCGATCGCTGCGGCAACAAACCCGCCGACGATGGCCATCATGTCGGCGAAGGTATTCCGCTCGACAGCAGTATTCGGCATGAATGCTCCCCGTTTCTTGGAAAGGTTGGTCGTCGAATGCGCAGGAATGCGGAGCGTAACCGTGGGAATCCCATCCGGTTGACTACGGAACATGAACCGCCTGCCATGACGGGCGTCGTTGATGCACATCAACAAGCCGGGGCCTGCTCCGTGGCTTTGTGGTCGCATCGGGGCATAAATGTGACATCAGAATGCACAGCCACTTGCCGCCTCGCGTGATGTGTTTCAAGGATTTAACCGCGACGATGCGACGTGTGGTGTGCGAGCCCGGGTTGTGACCTAAACGCTTCATTCGCCCAAATGACGAGGGCGAAGAACGGTTTTGCGTTTCAAAACGCTCGATGTCGCGCCCGCTGGTGCCGTTCGAAAATTGGTGCAAGGATTGACCACGCGAGCCGTCAAGCTTGCCCAGGATGCGGTGGCGCAATGGACTTCTATCTTCCGATCGCCGAAACGGCTGCGAACATCTTCGTATACATCGGCATGGGTGCGGCCGTCGGCTTTCTGTCGGGCATGTTCGGCGTTGGCGGTGGCTTTCTCATCACCCCGCTGTTGATGCTGACCGGCATACCATCTGCGGTGGCCGTCGGCACCGGCTCGGCCCAGGTCGTCGCGTCCTCGGTCTCGGGCACCATCGCGCAATTCCGCCGCAACAATGTCGACTTTAAAATGGGCCTCGTGCTGTTCGTTGGCGGGCTGATCGGTGCCGTTTTAGGGGTTCAGCTCGTCAGCGTGCTGCGCAAGGCGGGCCAGTTCGACGTCTTCGTATCCATGAGCTACGTGTTCTTCCTTGGCTCGGTGGGAACATTGATGTTGATCGAGAGCCTGTCGACGCTGCGGCAGGTAAAAGCTGGCACCCAGCCCAAGCGCGACCGCGGCCATGAGGGCTGGATCCACGCGCTGCCGTTGAAGATGCGCTTCCACCGTTCCAAACTTTACATGAGCGTGATCCCGCCGCTCGTGATCGGTGCCTTCGTTGGGCTGTTATCGGCAATCATGGGTGTGGGCGGCGGCTTCATCATGGTGCCGGCCATGATCTATCTGATGAAGATGCCAACCAACGTCGTCATCGGAACGTCTCTGTTTCAGATCGGCTGCGTCACCGCCCTGACCACGGTCCTCCAGGCCGTAAGCAACCACAACGTCGACATCGTCCTCGCCTTCCTGCTGATGATCGGTGCTGTCACCGGGGCCGAATTCGGCGCATCCGCTGGCCAGCATCTGCGGGGAGAGCAACTACGCTTTCTCCTGGCGGCAATTGTGCTGCTGGTCTCGGCCCGCATGGCCTATGACCTCGTCGTGACCCCTGCCGAAATCTATTCGACCGTCTTCCACAAGGAGGGGCGGTGACGATGGGGCGGTTCAATACGTTGTCCGTCTGGTTGTGCATGGCCGCCTCATGCCCCGCGCTGGCGCAGGATACCCCCAAACCGTCATTGGAATTGCCCGCAGCCGCCGCACAGCCCGCCCCACAGCCCGCCGCCGCAACGACGGCAACGCCACGGCCCAATGCCCCAGCACCTCCCCCAGCCACTCCCCCCGCACCCGGTAAGGCTGCCACCACCTATCGCCTCGAAACCGACGTCTCGATGCGGGCAATCCCCATAGATGTGCGCTTTTCGGGTGCCCGTTTAGTCATGTTCGGGTCCGCCACCAGCATCGGTCCGCCTCTTGTCGATGCAGGCCCCATCGACGTTGTTGCGATCATCCAGGGTGCGCCGTCCCGGCTGACCGTTCGCCGCAAGAGCAATGTCTGGGGCCTGTGGTTGAACACCCGCAGCATCGAGTTCGATCAGGCACCGCGCTATTACGCCGTGGTCTCGACGCGTCCGCTGGAAGGGATTGCCAAGACCTCGGTTCTCGCCGAATACGGCATCGGCTTTGAACAGGTGCCGATCACCGCCTCGCTGGCGGATGTGTCCGGTCTGAGCGCGATCCAGCTCGACGAATTCCGTGATGCCGCCATCCACATCGGTATCCGCCAGAAACAATATGTCCGCCACGACGGCGGCATTGCCTTCGTCGGCAAAAGCCTGTTCCGGGGCCAGATCGACCTCCCCGCCACCGTTCCCGTCGGCCAATTGGACGTCAGCGTCTTCCTGTTTCGCGGCGGCAAGGTCGTCGCCCGCCACGAAAACCGCGTCACCCTCGCCCGTCAGGGCTTCGAGAACTTCACTTACGAGTTTGCCCAACGCCATTCACTTCTGTATGGGCTGGCAACCGTCGCGCTCGCCACCCTCGTCGGCCTCGCCTCCTCCTACATCGTCAGTCTGCGGCGGCGTTGAGCAAGGTTCGGGCATAAGTGGCGGATACCTGCTTGTCACGGCCCACTCTCATTGTAGTCTACGCGCTCTCGATTCCATTGGCCCGGATAAGACCCAAGTGCCCGAAAAACCACCGCCCCAGCCGCCAAAATCTCCCCAAAAATCACTGCACCCACCGCAAATCGTCTCGACCGGATACTGGCTCCTCAAGTCGGAGCCAGACGCCTTCTCGTGGGATCAGCAGAAATCGCGCGGCGCCAAGGGCGAGCCTTGGACCGGGGTGCGCAACTACCTAGCCCGCAACAACATGCGCGCCATGAACAAAGGCGACCTTGCCTTCTTCTACCACTCCAACATCGGCATGGAGATCGTCGGCGTGGTCAAGGTCATCGCCACCGCTTACCCTGACCTCTCCGACGACACCGGCAAATGGGAGTGCGTCGACGTCGAAGCCGTCTGCGACCTTCCCCGGCCCATTTCGCTCGCGCAAGTCAAGCAAACCCCCGCGCTCGCGGAAATGGCGCTTGTCAAATCCATGCGCCTCTCCGTCCAGCCCGTTCGCGCCGACGAATGGAATTTGATCTGTAAAATGAGCGGGCTCGAACCCAAGATACTTAAATCCTAGCCCGCTCTTTGATAGAGCGCCGCGCGAAGCAATCCTGTATGGCAGCCCCATGATGCTCAATGCCCCAGCTTTTATCCGTGCCAACACCCGCGTCCTGACGCCCCCGCTGGTGCCCGAAATCAGGCTTCACCTCGCTGAGGAAAGCGTGCCCATATGGCAGAAGACGGAGGAAGAGCTGGGCGAGATGAACGTCCCACCGCCGTACTGGGCGTTTGCCTGGGCGGGCGGGCAGGCTCTTGCCCGCTACATCCTCGACAATCCAGCCCTGTTTACCGGCCGCCGCGTCCTCGATCTGGGAGCAGGCTCCGGCCTCACCGCGATTGCCGCCATGAAGGCTGGTGCTGCTCATGTGCTTGCCGCCGACATCGACGCCATAGCGCTCGAAGCGACCGCCATCAACGCCGCCGAAAACGCTGTGTCCGTGGACACCACCGCGCAGGATTTGCTCGCCGCACCTCCAGCAAGTTTCGACGTCATCCTGGTCGGTGATCTATTCTACGAACGCCAGCTGGCCGGCGCCGTGCTGGCCTTTATCGAGGCCGCCGCGAAGGGCGGCGCGCTGGTCCTGATCGGCGACCCGCAGCGCAACTATTTCCCGAAAGGCCGCTTCACGCTGGCCGCCGAATACGAGGTCACCGTCACCCGCGAACTCGAAGACGCTCTCATCAAGAAGACGGCGGTCTGGCGGGTGTAGCCCCACTGCAAAAATGCATCGCGGTCCGCTGCCACCGCGACGCGGAACTCACCCCTCGTCGTCCTCAGGGCTCCCGCAATTGTCGCCCCTCCACTGCTTTCCTGAGACAAGTGCGCCCTTGCGCACGCAGATCCGGGCCGTCCGGGGAAACAGTGTCGATCCGAGACAACCGCGCTAACCGAGACAACCGCGCAAACTCAGTTCCCAAACAACCCGTTGATGAAGTCGCCGAGGTTGGCTTCCTTCTTGGACGGCGGACCGCCCTTCTTGGGCTTCTGGCCTTGCACTTGCGCGATGGACTCATCGCCACCCGGCGTCGTCGGATCTTCCAGGCGCACCGGCTTGCCAGACAACGCCGCGGCCAGCTTGGCATCATGCCCATACAAATCCGCGAACGTCCCCAGCTTGCCGTCTTCGTCAACGCGCGTGGTGAAATACCCAACGTGCACCGGGAACGGCCGTTCGAGCTTCACTTCCTGCGACCCGCCAGCCAGCGCCGAACCGACCTTTTCAGGTGACCAGCCGCGATCTTCCGCTAAGATCACTTCGGCCAACCGGCGCGGATTGTTGACGCGCATGCAGCCGTGGCTGAACGCGCGAACGCTCTGCGCGAACAGATCGCGCTGTGGCGTGTCGTGCATGTAGATATCGTGCCGGTTTGGGAAGCGGAACTTGACGACTCCAAGCACATTGGTGCCGCCAGCCGGCTGAATAAACGCGTAGGCGCGCGGATCGGTCTTGGTCCAGTCGATCTGGCTCGCATCGACTGCCTTTCCGTTATAGCTCACCCGCAGATTGTGCCTTTGCAGCACGCGGGTATCCGACACCGAAGGGCCGATCCCAAAGAAGCTGTCTTCCGAGGTCTTGCGCCGTAACGACGGCAGAATTTCCTTCATCTTGATGCTGTCGGGCACGCCCCACTCGGGATGGAAGATGACGAACTGCATGTTGGCCGAAAACATCGACGTCGGCGTGTTGGTCTTGCCGACGATGATCTTTTCCTGATGGACAATCTGCCCATCTTTGAACACCCGCGTGGTGAATTCTGGCACGTTGTTGAGGATGTGGAAACGGCCCATGTCGGCCGGCATCCAGCGCCAGCGCTCCATGTTGAGCGCGATCCGTTCGATCTCTCTGGAGGGGTCTGCCGCCACCTGCTTCTTCTGGGCGTTGCCGCCATTCAACGCGGTGCGCGTGGCCGAGGAGATAACGCCGTTGACCTTGAGGCCGCGCTCTTCCTGGTACGCTTTGACGGCGGCAACCAGCGGCTTGTCATAGGTCGTTTCGCGGCCACCAGCGGGTGCCGCAACGCCCAGATGCGCGCGGATCAGCGCGATATCGGCGTGTTGGCCGCCCGGCTTGATGTCGGGCCCAGCAGCCAGCGACAGCTTAGCCGGTTCGGGTGCTGCGGGCTCAGGTTTTGCAGGACCGCCATGAAGCGCACGGACCAGCGCCTGCTGCAACTTTTGGAACTGCGGATGCTGGGGATGCAGCGCTTCAAGATAAGTGTCCGGCTTCAAGGTCGCCGAAATACCAGCGAGCACGGTAGCTGGATTGGCAAACGTGCCGCGATGATCGTTGAACCGGCTCAGCGTCGAAGGATCGACCCGCCCGCCGCTCGCCTGCCGGGCATACTTCAAGATGGCAGTGCCGAGTTGAATTTCAACGTCGGCAAGAGCTGCGGTATCGGCACCGGCTGTCGGCGTGGGAAGCACGAATGCCTTGGCGTTGAGGCCCCAGTCGTCGGCGCGGCGGATGGCGGACATGACGGCCTGGGCGGGCGCGGTCAATTGACCGTCCTTGGTCCATACCGGACCTTGGGTGCGCGCGGCGTAAAAAGCAACGAGTGCTGCCATGTCGGCTTTGTCGACGCCAGCAAGCGGCTTGGAAAGTCGCTCGCGCACCGCAAGCTCGACCGGATCGGTGACCGGGGCAACCACGGCGGGAGCCGCCGTCACCACGGGAGCGGGCGGAGGCGGTGGTTCGGCAGCGACTGCGGCAGGCGTTTCGCCCGGCGTCAGCACCTCGACACCAGTCTTCACAGGCGCAGCCGGAGTTTCAACGGCCG